>JAWVYT010000080.1:0-7746 GCA_033722595.1 Longimicrobiales bacterium | reverse complement strand
TGCTCCTATCGGGCGTGGTGGCCCGGGAGACCGCGCGCTCCGGCGGGCGCTGACGCCCGGCGGCGGGTTGGGGCGGAAATCCGACGGAGATAACCTGCACAAGTGAGGTCGAAGGTGTCGACGAAACCGTGGTGTATTGCCGTACTGGCGCTGGCCTTCGCCGCGCCGTTGAGCGCCCAGGAGGAGGCTGCAGAGGATACGGCCGTGGAGGCGATGGCGCAGGACACGGCGATGATGGAGGATGCCACGGCCCCGGCCTCCGAGTACCCGATCCCGCCGGGGCTCTACCGGTTCGTGCCGGAGGAGAGCGAGGAGATCGACGAGAAGATGAAGGAGGCGGTGAACCACATGTTCTTCGCCATCCGGGGGATCGCTCGGCGCCGGCTCGCCGGGGCCAACGAGCCCATCGACCGGATCTTCATCGACTACCAGGCCGACACGCTGGTGGTATCGCTCCGGCAGGATGAGCCGGTGGTGAAGACGCTCATGACCGGCGAGTACATCCCGTACACGCGTGCCGACGGAGAGGTGGTCCAGGTGAAGGCGGACGTGGAGCCCGGGCTGATCGACATGTACTTCAAGTCGGATGACGGCGAGAAGCAGATGATCTACCAGTTCACCGAGGAGGGGAAGCTCGAGCTCGAGTCGATCTCCTACAGCGAGAAGCTGGAAGAGCCGTTCCGGTACACCTGGGTATACGAGCGGCCGGGCGGCTGACCGAAGCGCGGTCGCAACGAGCCGAACGGCGACGCCCGGGCCCGCAGCGCAATGGCGGGCCCGGGCGTTGTGCCTGTCACCGCGGGTCGGCCGCTAGTTCAGCCGGATCTGGAGTCGCAGCGTGCGGCCGGGCTGCGGCAGGCCGCACTGGTCGTAGACGGCGGAGTCGGCCAAATTGTCCACGGCGAGCTCCAGGCCCAGCCGCTGGAAGGTGGCCGGCCCGTCCGGGAGCCGGAACGTCCGGGCGAGCTGCAGGTCCGCCCGGGTGCTCGGGTCGAGCGTGACGTAGGACTCCAGCCCCGGGTCCGGCGTGGAGCAGAACTGGCGCCCCCAGTACTCCACCTCGGCGCCCGCCTCGATCCCCGCGAGGAGCGGGACCGTTCCACCGACGCCACCCGCGATCTCGGGCTCGTACTCCGCGCGAACCCCCGTGGCACCCGGCTCGACCACCTCGACGTTCTGGAGCGTGACCTCCGTCTCCAGCGCGAACCGCCCGACGCTGTACCCGGCCAGGATCTCCAGCCCGGTGCTGCGGATCAGGTCCCGGTTCACGCGCTGGAACTCGGCGCTCGATGAGGCGGGCGGTGCACCCCGGACGATGGCGTTGTCCAGGCGCTGATGGAACCCGACCATCTGGAGGTCGTACCGACCGAAGCGGCTGGTGAACCCGGCCTCCAGCACCGTCAGGATCTCGGGCCGCAGACCCGGGTTCGGCTCGAACCGGCCGAGGGCCGTGGAGTACATCTCCCGTAGCGCCGGGAAGCGCCCTTTCCGGCTCACCGCCGTGTGCAGGAGCAGCGACCCGGATGTGGTGCTGGCGCTGAGCCCCAGGCGGCCGCCCCACTCCGAGGTCGACGGGCCTTCGGCTACGGTCCCGCCGGTCCGGGGGGTGTCCATCCCGTCCAGGGCCAGCCCGCCGCTGACCCGGCCACCGGTGAACGGGCCGACGTCGAGCGCGAACGGCACGTCCGCCTCGGTACCGATGCTCCATAGACGCTGCTGGTAGTCGCCGGGGCGGGCCGTGGGCGTGCCCGTCAGGTCGGTCGTGATGACCTCCTCGTGCCGGACGTCCGCGAACGTTGCTGCGGCGCTCACGGTCACCCCGCTCTCCAGGTGCTGGTCCGCCCGGAGCCGGGCCGTGACGGTCCGATCGTCGGACTCCTCCGTCTCGTTCAGCGTCGCGAAGAACGCCTCTGTCGCGGTACCCGGGTCCGACGGCGACGCGGGCATGGCGAAGTCGTGGATCGTGGTGCTCCCCAGGTCGACCCCGAGACTGGCCTCCACATCGAGCATCCCGAGGTCATTGGAGAGCCCTTCGAGTCCGCCGGTCAGGACCGTCACGGAGCGCCAGAGCTCCGGGTACCGCCAGAGCCGGGGGGCGTCGTCGTCCAGCTCGGGCGGCACGCCGCGCTCGGCCCGGAACGCGGTCGTCGATGCCGAGATCCAACCGCCCCGGTCGGAATACCGGACCGACGCGAAGCCATCGGTGTGCTCCAGGTAGGAGTTCACCCGGAGCTCCTCGCCCGCCAGGGCGGGATAAGCCGCTTCCACGTCGGGCGGTGACGCGAACCCGTCGCGCTCCCGCCGTCCGACGCCGGCTCGCACGAGCAGGCGGCCGTCCTCCAGGTCCAGCACCGTGCCGGAGGCCACGCCGAGGTTGTAGCCGCCGGTGTCGTCCAGTCCCGCGGCCACCCGGATCGGCTCCACGGACGGGGTGGCCACGGAGCCGAGCCCCACCTCCACGACACCGCCCAGGACGTTCGGGCCGTGCAGCACGCTGGAGAGGCCGCGGACGATCCGGATGCTCTGGGCCGCAGTGAGCGGGATCACCGAGAGGTCCGTGCGGTGGTCCCAGCCCAGGGTCAGGGGCACGCCGTCCAGCAGGATAGCGATCTGTCGCTCTTCGGCACCCCGGAGCGCGAGCTGGGCCTCGCCCCGCGAGTTCGACCGCACCTGGACCAGGGGCAGCTCCCTCAGCACGTGCTCGAGGAGCGGGGCCGGCCGGAACCGGACCGAGTCGAGGCGGACCTGGATCGCGCTGACGCCGCCCGGCGTGGCCGAGGGACGGACCGCGCGCACAGCGATCGGCTCGATCTCGTATACGGTGTCCTGTCGGAGCGTGTCCTGGACCTGGCCCTCCACGGGCGACGGCGCGGCCAGGCTGGCCCACCCGAGGGCCGCCAGGACCGCGGTCCGGCAGAATGTCGTGATCTGGCTGTACGGGGCCGGCCCGTGTGGGGCCGGGGAATCTATGATCATGGAGCTCGGATCGGTGTTGTTTTCCGTCGGTCGGCCTACCTGTACCGCGGAGCCTCCTCAAAAGGTCCCGGGGCATACGGCGACCGAGGATCGGCTCAGAAGATGTTCTTCGAGGCGAGGAGCCGGATGAAGGGACGGTAGAGCACCTTGTTGATCTTGTACTCGCCGTCCCGGGCCAGGAAGATCATGTGGGAATCGGCCAGCGCGGCCAGCTGCAGCCGGCTCTCGGCCGCGGGGAGCTGGAAGACCCGCTGGTGCGCGGCCTCCGAGAGGCCGCCGTGCAGGATGATGGCGGCGATCGTGTGGAGCTGGGCCAGGGGCAGCCGCTCCAGGAACTCGAGGTCGATGATCTCGGGCTCGCCCAGCACGAGGACGTGGTCGTCCATCCGCCGGATCGACCGGAGCCAGTAGAAGAGCGCCAGGACGATATTGCCCTCCGCGATGCCGGCCAGGTCGTGGAAGAACAGCTTCCGCTGCGACTCCTTGCGGGTGAGCTCGCCTTTCGCCTCCCGTCGAAGGATCCGGGACCACCGACTCTCGGTGGCCTCGGAGCCCTCGCTCTCGAATCGGAGCGCGAAGCCGCTCACCTCGTGGCGGGCCATGATCGCCCGCTCCAGCTTGTCGGCCGGCAGGTTCGTGGTGCTGACCTTGTGGACGAAGTGGGCCTCCAGGCCGACGACACGGTTCAGGTATCGCCACGCCAGCTCGTCCACCGTCACGACCCAGAGCACGTTCTCACTGGTGGCGGCCACGAGCTCCATGAACGCCTCAATGGCCTCGAATCCGCCCAGGGCACGGATGAAGAGGTGGTGGACGTCCTCGACGATGGTGACCGCCGCCGGCTGTCGATTGATGGCGTCGGCGAGCCCGTGGCCGTCCTCCAGCCCGAAGGCTGCCGCGATCTGGTCCGCCATCACCACGGGGTCGTCCATCGTCCGGCCCAGGGACGTGCGCACCACCCGGGTCTCCCCGAATACGTGCTGCTCGGCCAGCCGGAGGAGCGTGGACTTGCCGCTGCCCTTTTCCCCTACCACGGCGACGGTGGACGAGCGGTCCTCGACCCACCGCTCGTAGCCTCTCCGGATCACGTCCAGCTCCTCTTCCCGGGGGACCAGCAGCTCGTCCCACGGCACATCGGCCTCCACGTCGAACAGCTGGCGATAGAGGGGCGGGAGCCGAACCACCTGCTGGCCTTGGCCGATGATCGACTGTTCCAGCGATGTGAGCATCTCCTCCCGCTCGACCTCGTCGACGCCCAGCTGTCGCTCCGCCCAGTCCTGGATCGCGGTCACCGCCTTCCCGGCCGTCGCGAGGACCGTGCGGGCCCCGTGGCCGAGCCCCTCGGCCGCGCCCCGGACCCGCTCCATGCCCGTGGCGATCTGGCGGACCGCCTGCTCCTCCGCGATCTCGGAGTGGATCCGCATGAACTCGCGGTTAGCCACCGCCGAGCGCAGCGCGTCCGTGTCGTGCCGGGCCCGGGCCTCGAGCCCCGTGACGAAAGCATCGACCGAGGCGAGGCCCTGGACCCGGAGATCCTCGAGCTGGGCCACGGCCCGGTCGGTGATCCCCGCCACCAGCTCCCGGACCTCCAGGGCGCTGAATCCGCCCTTCGTCGGAGCGCGCAGCTGGAACTGGACCGCGTTCCGGATCCGCGTGAGCTCCTCGCTCAGGGCGTCCATCTCGTCCTGCGCGGTCGCCAGGTTCTTCTCCAGCCACCGGGGCAGCGTTCCGCTACACGCGGTATTCAGCAGCTGCTCCAGGGGCGCGTCCTTCAGCTGGAGCCTGCGGGGGCCGGCCGGGATCTCCGGCACGGGGTGCTCCGAGATATGGAGGTCGTCGGGCACCTGGCCCGGGACTGCCTCCAGCTCGGCCTCGAGCGCCGCGACCTCCTCCTCCAGCCGGGGGATGAGGCCGTCGATCCGAGGCAGCTGCTCCCGGAAGATGCCGACCGCCTCCGTCGCGAGTGACTCCAGCACCGGAGCCCCATCCCCGTCGAGTGCTGACGCCGCTCGCTCTCCGATGTGGTCGAGCCCTACCCCGATCGCCTCCAGCGGCGTCTCACCGTACCGGTCCCTGACCTCCTCGATCGACCGTGCGGCGTCGGCGACCGCCGCCTCGATCGCGGCCAGTGCCCGGGCCAGGACGGCCTCGGCGCCCACGTTGGACGAGAGGGTCTCCTCGAACGACGTCCAGGCGTCGAGGAGCTCGGCCCGGCGGTTGGCCGCTTCCGTCCGGATGGCGCCGGCCCGGCCCTCCGGCACGTGGATGGCCGCCGCGCCCAGCGCCTGGCCGAACTCGTCCGCCACGTCGTCGATGATCGATCGGAGGCGGGCCCGGATCCCGACTGCCGCGTCCGCGAGGGACTGCGGCGGCTCGGCCTCGTCGTGGTCGAGCTCCGTGTGGAGGTGGAGCTGCCACCGGATGCGGGCCACGGCCAGCGCAGTGAGTCGTGCGACATCGTTGGCCACGGGCTCCAGGCGGCGACCCAGCTCGGCCAGGTACAGCTCCGCCACGGGGTGTACGGCCACGTCGGTGCTCACCTTCGGCCGGAGCGTGGCCCGGAGCCGGAGGGACAGGCCCGGTCGGACCAGTTCCGGGGCGGGGTCGCCTGCGCCGGCCGGCACGGACTCCGGCAGCGTCGGCGGCTCGGCCACCCCATCGAGCTCCACGAAGAACATGGCCCGGGCCCGATCCGCTTCGTCGAAGAGCGACTCGGCGAAGGTGTCACGGAAGCGGCCCGCGTACCGGAACCGCCGCCGGACGGCGCTCCGGGCTTCTTCCGCCTCCCCGTCGGTGGAGTTGGGGGGCTTCGCGACAGCGTCCATCACCTCGATGGCGGCCTCGAGCTGTGCCACGTACCGCTCGAGGATCTCTTCCAGTCGGGGGACCACGCGGTCCAGCAGGTGGTCCCGGAGCTCGCCGGCCGCGCTCACGGTGATGGGGCGGGCGACGGGGCCTGCGCGGTCCGCTGGAGGCCCGCCAGGTCGTCTTCCGCTACGATCCCGGCGTCCATGAGCCCTCGCCGGGCCCGGGCCGCCACGTCGGCCAGGAACTCCGTCTCCAGCCGGTGGTCGTATACGTAGGCCCGGATCACCAGTCGGGTGTAGAACCGGTTGCCCGAGATCTCCGACATCGTCTGGATGGTCACCGGTTTCTCGGTATAGACGAACGGCGAGGTGATCGCCGCCTCCCGGGCGATCTTCCGCACGGTGATGGGGTCGGCAAAGGCGGGGATGTCCAGCTCGACGACCACCATGCAGTCCAGGGCGCCGGAGTTGGCGTTCAGGACGGGCTGCCGCACGACTTCGGCGTTGGGCATCGCCACGATGGTGTCGTCGCGGGTACGGAGCAGCGTGGCGCGGAGACCGATGTTCACCACCTCTCCGTGGTGCTCACCGATATCGATCAGATCCCCCACCTGGAACGGTCGGTCCAGCAGGATTACGAGTCCGCCGAACACGTTCTTCAGCACGTCCTGGGCGGCGAGCCCCACTCCGACGCCGGCCGTGGCCCAGAGCGCGATCAGAGACTCCCGGGACGGCTCGAGGATCCCGAAAACGATGACGTACACCGCCGAGACCCAGAGCCCGATCCGGACCACGGCCACGAGCTGGAGCAGGATCTGGCGCTGTCGCACCAGGCGGCGGGAAAGCGCCTCGAGCACGAACTTCGAGAGACGGATCGCGTAGTACGTGACGACCAGTACCAGGAGGATCCAGACCAGGTCCGACGCCGAGAACAGGTCGGCGAGCTCTGAGGCCCGCTCCCGGACCTGATCCAGCCCTTCGCCCTGGGCGGGTGGCACGGGGAGCGGCGGGATGGCGGACACGGACATGAAGACCGGGGTCTCAAGGAGCGATGGGCGACACGGTGAAATCTGCATCCCGGGCGCCGGGACGCAACGGCCGCCGGGCCGGCGACCCGGATCTGCTAGCCCACGAGCTCCCAGCCCAGGAAATGGGCCGCGATCGCCCGGCCCTTCGGGCGGTCCTCCACCCGGACGACCTCGGCGTAGAACCTGACCCGCTCACCCGTGCCACCCAGCTCCTTCGGGATCGCCATGTCCATCGTGAGCTCGGAGCCCACGGGCGCTTCGTCCGGGAGCTCCAGGAGCACGCCGGATCGACTGACGTTCCGGGTCACCGAGTCCGTACCGTCCACGGTCACGTCCAGACGGACGCTGCGTCGGCTCGCGCCTCGGCGCTCCGGGTGTGGAGGAGTAGAAGCCATCATGGTAACAGGATCGCAGGTCGGAGGCCGGAAGCCAAGGGTCAGCCGCGCCGGGTCCGGCCGCGCAGGAAGTCGCGCATCACGTATTGGCCCAGTGTCATGGTGCTGGTGAAGTAGGCCCGTCCTCTGGCCATACGGCCGACCTTCGCCACGAACTGCACCAGCGCCTGGTCCCGGGCCAGCATGAACGTGTTGATCACGATCCCCTGGCGACGGCAGGCGGCCACCTCCCGGAACGTCTCGCGCAGCACGAGCGGGTCGAGCCCCGCCGGGTTCTTGTAGACCCGGCCGTCATCCATGGTCACCGCGCTGGGCTTCCCATCGGTGATCATGATGATCTGCTGCATGTCCTTCTTCTGACCTCGGAGGATCCGGCGCGCCAGCTTCAGCCCCTCGGCCGTGTTCGTGTGATACGGCCCGACCTGGGCCCGGGCGATCGATTTGAGCGGGACCTCCTCGGCCCGGTCGCCGAAGGTGACCACCCGGAGCGTGTCGCCGGGGTACTGAGTCCGGATCAGGTGGCTGAGCGCCAGCGCCACC
>JAWVYT010000079.1:0-7886 GCA_033722595.1 Longimicrobiales bacterium | reverse complement strand
ATCCCGCCGGTCACGCCGAGCAGGACCCGCCTGCCGTCCCACGGACGGCGCGCGCTGAGTCCGCCCGACCTGCCGCCGGCCACGGTCTACCGGCGCTTAGATGCCCGACAGCCGCCGGCGGGCGATGAGACGGAACTCGATCCCTCCGGCCGCCAGCGTGTTCAGCGCCTGGGTGGTGAGCTTCGTGCCGGTGCCGACGGGCACGGGCGCCCGGGGCAGAGCATTCAGCTCCCGGGCGTACTTGGCGGCCACCAGCACGCCCAGGTACTTGCTCCCGGTATGCTCTGCCACCTGTTTCGGCGTTACTACGCGCATGCGATTCCTCAATTCGAGATGTTGGTTCCGAGACGGGGAAATGTAAGCCGATCCCCCGTCCCGGGTCAATCCGCGCCCGCCCGACGCTACGGGGACTGGCGGATGATCTCGTCGAGCTCGGCGATCATGCCCCGCGTGTGCTCGTCGAGGTCGCGGAGCCGGTCGGATCGGGACCACTCCGCGCGCACGATCGACGCGATCTCGGTATAGGCCTGCTCCAGGTCGTCGTTCACCACGACGTAGTCGAACTCGGAGACCGCGCGGAGCTCGTTCCGTGCGTTGTCCAGGCGACGACGCCGCTCCAGGTCCTCCTCGCTGGCGCGTCCGGTGAGGCGCCGGGCCAGCTCCCGGGCGGACGGCGGGAGCACGAAGACCATGAGGGCGTCGGGGAACATCTTGCGGACCTGGCGGGCGCCCTGGACGTCGATGTCGAGGACCACGGTCCGTCCCTGCTGGATCGCGTCGGTGATCTCCTGTCGGGGTGTGCCGTAGCGGCGGCCGTGCACGACGGCCCACTCGGCGAGCTTGTTGTGCTCGATCATCCGGTCGAACGTATTGTCATCGACGAAGTGGTAGTCCTGGCCGTCCGTCTCCCCCGGCCGGGCCGGGCGGGTGGTGGCGGAGATGGAGAACACCACGTCGTCGTGCCGATCGACGAGCATGCGGGCGAGGGTCGTCTTTCCGGCTCCGCTCGGTGCGGACAGCACCACGGGCAGTGCGGGTCGCTGGATCGTCATTCTACGTTCTCCACCTGCTCACGAAGTCGTTCGATCTCGTTCTTGATGGCGACCACCCGGTGCTCGATCTCGGCGTCGTTGGCCTTCGACCCGATGGTGTTCGCCTCGCGGTGCATCTCCTGCACGAGGAAGCTGAGCCGCTTTCCCACGGGCTCATCGGCGTCCTCGGCGAGCATGCCGCCGAAGTGGTCGATGTGGCTGTGGAGCCGGACGACCTCTTCGCTGATATCCCATCGATCGGCGATCAGGGCGATCTCACGGGCCAGTCGCTCGTCGTCGACGGTGACGTCCGCGGCGAGCTCGGCCACGGACCGCCGCAGCCGCTCCCGCTCCGCGTCGAGGCGGGCGGGCGCGCGCTCCTCCACGACGGCCAAGCTGTCGGCGATGGCGGCCAGCCGCGCTTCCAGGTCCACGGCCAGGTTGCGGCCTTCCTCTTCCCGCATGGCGATCACGGCCCGGCTCGCTCGATCCGTGACCTCCCGGATCGCGTCCTCGTCGACGTCGATGCTCCCGGCCGGCTCCCGTACGATCAGGTCCGACTGCCGGGACAGCATCTCCAGCGTCACCTCGCCCGGCAGCTCCAGCTCCTCCTTCAGCCGGCGGAAGGCCCGGAGGTAGCTTCGCGCCCTGTCCATGTCGGGCGTCAGCGCGGGGCCGGTCTCGGCGCCGGCCTCCTCCAGCCGGTACGTCGCGTTCACGTGGCCGCGGGAGATGTGGGCCTTCAGCCACTCCTTGATCCGTGGCTCCCACCGGTCGAGCGCCGCGGACGTACGGATGTTCGTGCTGAAAAACCGGTGGTTCACCGTGCGGATCTCGGCCCGCAGGGTGCCCGCCGCGGTCTGGACCTCCGCTTCACCGAACCCTGTCATGCTACGGATCATTGGCCCGAACCTACACCGTCGTCCGACGATGAGAAACCGGTGCCGGTCGGGTCCGTCGCCGCGTCAGTTCCAGAACTCCCATTTCACGCCCCAGAGGAGGCGCTGGCCCGGGAACCGGAAGCCGGGAATGTCGGACTGTCCCAGGCGGTGGAGGAGGTTCTGCCAGCGCAGGAACGCGCGCACGGTCAGGATCCGGATGGTCAACTCCAGGTTCGTCGCCTGGTACGCCTCCGAGAGCTGCGTCCCCGAGCTGGCCGGCACGTTCATGCGGCCGCGAAACACGTGCTCGAGCCGCGCGAACACCTCGAGGTTCCCGCTGGCGAGCGGCAGGTGATGATACACGAGCGCCGCCCGCCAGCGGTCCTCCGGCAGGTACAGCCAGCCCGGCGCATCCATACGCACGTACCACCCGGTGAGCGTCAGCGGGTCGATGCCGGTGGGCAGCTCCGCGCTCACCTCGAGGCCCCGGGCCCGGGTGCCCGGGGTGCGGACCCGCCCGGGCTCGAAGGGCAGCCCGAAGCCGTGGAGCGTATCGGCATCGAGCCGGAGCGCGGCGGCGCCCAGGGCGAGGCCCCAGCGCCGGAACCGGAGCCCGGCCCGGAACCCGTCCCGTGTGGCCCGGACTCCTCCCGAGTCCGAAGCGGCCGGGAGCGCCTCTCCGGGTCCAGCTCCCGCGAGCGCGCCCCCGTCGAAGACCTCACCGAACGCCGCGAGGCCCAGCACGGGCCCGAGAGCCGCGCCCGCCGTCCGGCGACCGGTCGGATCGTGGTCGGTCCACCACCCCTGGAGGGCTTCGGCCCGAAGCCGCAGCCACGGGAGCGGAGCCATCTCCAGCGAGGCCTCGACCTCCCGGGCCGGGAGCCGGGGGTGGCTCCGGAGCCGGGCGGCCGTCGCGAGCCGTGTCGGGATCGGTCCCTCGATGTCCGCGTGCAGGCGGAGCCCCGCCTGCGCGCCGCCTTCCCGGAGCACCGCCACCGTGTCGCCTCGCTCCTCGTCCACCGAGGTACCGCCCACGTAGGCCTCGCCGATCACCGGCCCGATCGCGCTCCGGGCCCGAACGATCCAGTCCGAGCGGGTCCCCACGAGGCTGGCGCCCACCCCCGATCGGTCCATGGTGCTCTGCCGATACTCGAGCTGGACCCCGGCGGAGTCGCGGGCCCAGGTCCACTTGAGCCAGGTCACATTGTGGTTGGCCACGCCCGGCGTGAAGCCCTCGACGGCGAGCCGCTCGAACCCGACCCCGAGCGGCCCGCCGAGAACCCGGGGCGGGAGGAAGATGCCCCGGAACAGGTTGATCCCGTAGTCGCCCGTCCCGGCTTCGATCACGCTCTTGGTCCGGGCATCGTCCGGGGTCAGCGTCTCCAGCCGGACCGTGGCCCCGGTGACCCGTCGCTCCACCCGGACCCGCTCCAGCGCCAGGAGCGAGAGCCGCGAGGGATCGAAGGTCGGGGACGTGAGCGGGTCCAGGACGAACCCGTCCAGCACGTAGCGGATCGCGCCGGCGCCCAGACCGAAGACGGCGGCCGCCTCCGGCTGATTCGAGATGTCGGCCCGCACGGGCACCAGCCCCGGGATCCGCTCGAGCAGATCCAGGAGCGACAGGTCGGGGAGCCGCAGAAGGTCCTGCCGGTCCCACTCCCAGATCCCGTGGACCCATCCCTCATCGCCCACCGGCTCCAGGGCCGGCAGCGTCTCGGGTGGGGGGAGCACGGTGTCGGCGGCCGCCGTGTCCTGGGCTCCGGGCGGTCCCATGGGGCCGGGCGCGCCCCGCGGCGGCTGCATACGGGCCGAGTCGGGCGGCTGGACCGGCACCGTGTCGGGCTCCTGCGCAGCCGCCGGTCGGGCCGCCGCCAGCGTCGGCAGCGCGATCGCCAGGACGAAAAACGCCCCCGACCACAGCGACCGGGGCCGGGGGCGCGGGCTCGAGCGCGTCGCCGTCACTGCTCCGCGTGCGACCGGATCCACTCGATGAACAGCCGCGTGGGGACGCCGGTCGCCCCTTTCCGGAGGTACGGCTCCGGGTCATCCTTCCAGGCCGTCCCCGCGATATCGAGGTGTGCCCAGGGGACGTCCTCCACGAACTCGCGGAGGAACCAACCGGCCGTGATGCTGCCCGCGGGCCGCCCGCCCGTATTCTTGATGTCGGAGACCTCCCCGTCCAGCTGTTTCCGGTACGGGTCCCAGAGCGGGAGCTGCCAGCACCGCTCGCCGGTGGCCTCCCCGGCTCGACGGACGGCCTCGATCACGTTGTCATCGGTGCCCATGAGGCCGATCGCGTGGTGCCCGAGCGCGATGACCACGGATCCGGTCAGGGTCGCCGCATCGACCATCGCACGCGGCCCGAAGCTCCGGGCGTAGGCGAGGGCGTCGGCCAGGATCAGCCGGCCCTCGGCATCGGTGTTGATCACCTCCACGGTCCGGCCCGAGTACATCCGGAGCACATCGCCGGGCTTCGTGGCCCGACCCGACGGCAGGTTCTCCGTGGCCGGGACGAGGGCTACGACGTTCACCCGCGGACGCAGCCGGGCCACCGCCTGCATCGCGCCCAGGACGGCCGCGGCGCCGGACATGTCGTACTTCATCTCCTCCATCTTGGCCGACGGCTTGATGGAGATCCCGCCGGAGTCGAACGTGACGCCCTTCCCCACCAGCGCCAGCGGCGCCTCGTCCTCGCCGCCGCCGCGGTACTCCATGACGATGAACCGGGGCTCCTCCTCGCTCCCGGCGGCCACGCCCAGGATGCCGCCGAACCCTTCCTCCTCCATCGCGGCCCGGTCGAAGACGGTGATCTCCATTCCACCCTCCTCGGCGATCTCGCGCGCCACATCGGCCAGGTGCGACGGGGTGGCCACGTTCCCGGGCTTGGAGGCCAGCTCCCGGGCCAGGTTCTCCGCCTCCGCCACGATCCGCCCGACGTCCACCGCCGCCCGCAGCTCCTCCTCCTCCGCCTCGTCGTTGGCGAGGATCGAGACGTCCGTGAGGCGGACCACGGGCTCGTCGTCTTCCGTGGGCCCCGTCTTCAGCTCCCGGTAGTCCCACGCCGCGAGAACCGCGCCCTCCACCAGCGACCGGGCCAGCATCGAGCGATCGGCGTCGGGCCACGGCTCGGGGAGCACCGCCGTGAGCTCCGGGACGCGCAGCGACTCCGCCTTGCGGACGGCGTGCCCCGTGGCCCGCCGAAGCGCCTGGCCATCGGCCTCGTCCGGCGTGCCGAGCCCGACCACCAGCACCCGCTCCGCCGGCGCGCTCGGCGCCTCCGGATAGATCATGACCGTCTGCCCGGCCTTTCCGGAGAAGTCGCCCCGGTTGATGACCCGGGACAGGAGCCCGTTGAGCTGGTCGTCCACCGCCGCGGCCGGGCCGGTGGGCTCGTCGCGGTCCTGGTAGTGGAAGAGGACCAGGAGCGGCGTGCGGGCCGCCGCTGCCTCGTCCGTACGAATCGTGATGTTGAGTGCCATGTCGTAGCCGTCAGTCTCGCTGTCCCATGGGAGTCACGGACCGGGTCTCCGGACCGACGTACTCTGCCTTCGGGCGGATCAGCCGGTTGTCGTCGAGCTGCTCCAGGATGTGGGCCGTCCACCCTGCGATCCGGGCGCAGGCGAAGATGTTCGTGAAGAAGCGGGTGGGCACGCCGAGCTTGTCGTAGACCGACGCGCTGTAGAAGTCCACGTTGGCGTAGATCTTCTTCCCCCGCTCGTCCATCGCGGCGCGCATGGCCTCGCGGACGCGGTCGGAGATTTCGAACCACCTGGAGCTGCCCAACTCCTCGCCGAGGTCGCGCAGGATGGGAGCCCGGGGATCGAGCGCACGGTAGACCCGGTGGCCGAAGCCCATGATCTTGTCGCCTCGCTCCAGCGCGCCCTGGATCCACTCCTCGGCCCGCTCCGGCTCGCCGATCTCCCGGAGCATCTCCATGACCCGCTCGTTCGCGCCTCCGTGGAGCGGTCCCTTCAGCGTACCGATCGCGGACGTGACCGCCGAGTAGAGATCGGCGAGCGTGGCGATCGTGACGCGACCGGAGAACGTCGATGCGTTGAGCCCGTGCTCCGCGTGCAGGATCAGCGCGACGTCCATGGTCCGGGCCTCCCGCGGGTCGGGCTCCCGACCGTTCATCATGTAGAGGAGGTTGGCGGCGATCCCGAGCTCCGGGCGTGGCGCGACCGGCTCCTCGTGGCGGCGGATACGGGCCGTGGCCGCCGTAATGGTCGGCAGCTGGGCGGTGAGGCGGAGCGCCTTCCGGAGGTTGGCCTCCCGCGACAGGTCGTCGGCCTCGCGGTCGTGAACCCCGAGCGCCGAGACGGCCGTACGGAGCACGGCCATCGGGTGGGCATCGGCGGGCGCGGACCGGATGCTGTCGAGGACGTCCGGCGGGAGCGCGTACGCCGCGCCGAGCTGCTGCCGGAGCGCGTCGATCTGTGCCTCGTTCGGCAGCTCCCCGTGCCAGAGCAGGTGGCAGACCTCCTCGAACGTGGTATGCTCGGCCAGCTCCTCGATGGGGTAGCCGCCGTACTCCAGTGTCCCTTCCTGCCCGTCGATCCTACCCAGCCGCGTCCGGGCGACGACGACCCCCTCAAGCCCTGATCCCGCCATGGTTCCTCATCCTCTCGTGCCGATCCGTTCCGGTCCCGCTGGGTTCGCCCTGACTCCATACAAGATCGGGGCCGACGTCCTCCGCTCGTTCCGGGAGGAAGCCAGCCCCGATCCTCGTGCCTCGGGGTCGAGCCGCGACGGCGTCGCAAGGTAGTGGCGGGCTTCGATCCGATGCAAGCCCGCGCGTGGCCGTGTACGTTGTTACCTTCCGAGCGGCTGGATCGTCAGGATCAGTGAGGGACATGAAACCGGATCATCAGGTGGGCGACCCGAGCGACGGCGAGGTCGTGGCCCGGGTCCTCGATGGGGACCGGGACGCGTTCAGGGTCCTGGTACGCAGGCACGAGGACATGCTGTTCGGCCACGCGATGCGGATGACCGGCAAGGGCGACGTGGCGTCGGACCTGGTCCAGGAATCGCTGGTGAAGGCGTACACGAGCCTGGACCGCTGCCGGAACCCGGACCGGTTCGGAGCATGGGCGTTCCGGATCGTGTCGAACCGGTGCAAGGACTACCTGAAGAACGTGCGGCGGAGCAATGTGGCGCTGGACGACGCCGCGCCGATGGCCGGGGACATGGACCCGGACGAGGACCTGGAGCGGAGCGAGCTCCGGCGTCGCCTCGATCGGGCGCTGGACCGGCTTCCGGAGGACCAGCGGGAAGCCTTCGTCATGAAGCACGAGGAAGGCCGATCGTACGACGAGATGGCCGAGCTGGTGGGGATGTCCGTCGGCGCGCTCAAGATGCGGGTCCACCGGGCCCGGGAGACGCTGCAGGAGCTGCTGGCAGAGGGAGAGGAATGGGCACAATGAACAACGAGCTGCATCGCTGGCTGGACGGCGAGATCGAGGACCACGAGCTGTCGCCCGAGCTCCGGGCGGAGGCGGAGCGGTGGCGCGAGATCCTGGACGCCCGTCCCGACCCGGGCCCGGCCCCGGCGTGGCTCGAGCAGCGCGTCATGAGCAGCCTCCCGGCCCATCGGCCCGGAATCGTCCGGCGCGTGATCGATTGGATCACGCAGCCGCGCACGCTCCAGGTCCGTCCGGTGACCGTGGCCGCGGGCGCCGTGGCGGTTCTGGCCCTCGTGCTCCTCTTCCCCGGCGGGCCGATCACCTCGCCGGAGCAGACCGTCCAGACGCAGCCCGAGAACGGGGTCCGGTCGGCCGCCCGCCTGGCTAACGGCAACGTGACCGTCCAGTTCCTCTACGTGGCGCCGGACGCAGAGAGCGTCGCGGTTGCGGGCGACTTCAACGACTGGTCGGCGCAGGGCTTCGAGCTCGAGGATCCGGACGGGGACGGGATATGGACCGGCGAGGCACCGTTGTCACCGGGGCTCCACAAGTACATGTTCGTTGTGGACGGT
>JAWVYT010000078.1:0-7887 GCA_033722595.1 Longimicrobiales bacterium | reverse complement strand
GTGCCCGTGGCGTTGGCCACGAAGCCCTGGCTGGTGTGGCACGCGGCGCACGAGCCGCCAGCATAGCTGGGCCCGCGAACCTCGAAGGTGCCGAAGCCGTGCGGCGACAGGTTGAACTGCTGCTCGATCGCCACGATCGTCGCGTCGGACGCGTGACAGTCGGAACAGGTGTTCAGGGCGTCCTGACCGGCGGGCCCCTGCGGACCCTGCGGGCCCTCGGGCCCTTCCGGTCCGGCCGGCCCCTGCGGCCCCTGCGGGCCTTCACACGCGCCACTGGCGAATGCGATAAACAGGGCCCCGAACACTAGGGGTAGCTTTCTCCTCATTTGTTTCGCCTCCCATACGGGTACTTGCGAAGAAGTATATACTTCCAGCTTCCCTGCCCGTCGTGGCCCGGTCCCGCACGTCCTCCTGAGCGTTGTTCTGACCGAAGGCAGCGCTACACTGCTTCCGTCGCCATGCGGCGGAATGCCCACGCCCTGTGGGTCAGGGACAGTGCCAAGTTAGGTCTCGACCCCGGGCCGATGCTATACGGAATCGGTTGATACTTCAGGTGGGAGAAACCCCCACACTATAATCGACCCGAAGGTGACCTTTGCATTCCCTTCCCACGAGCGCACCCTCGGCACCGCAGCTCAAGGCGCGCACGCTGGGTACGTGGCGTCGAGGTATTGGTTGGCGTTGGACAGGATCGCCGGGACGTACTCCGGGTGATGTGCCCCGTTGCTCCCATCGGCGTTGAGGGTCTGGAAGATCAGGTACGCGGCCAGCAGGTCGTCGTCGACGGTGGCCCCCGTGTTGGCGGAGCCGCCGGCGTCCACCACGCCCTCCGCGAAGAGGCAGGCCTCGAGGTCGTCCATGAGCGCCCGGACCCGACCGGTGATGTCGTTGTAGGCGGCGGTCACGTCCACGTGGCACGCGTCGCACGTGCCGTCGTTCAGGACTGTGCCGCCGGAGTAGACCATGTTCCAGGTGTGACCGCCGGCGTCGTTCCCCGCCGGCACCTGCATGTGGCACCCCACGCACGTCTCGGCCACGGTCCCGGCGAAAGTGACGTGGGAGAGGAACGGCGCGTCAGGCACGGGCTCCGAGCCGTAGAACACCGGCAGGCCGGGCCCGGCCGCGAACACCGTGGCCTGGGGCCCGTTGTGGGTGCCGAAGCGCCGCGGGATCTCGGTCTGGCCTCCCCCGCCCACCGTGGGCAGCACGGAGGGGACCCTCGCCTGGTGGCACGTGGCGCACACGGCCCCGCTCCCGAAGTCCACCGACGCGTCGCCCAGCGTCAGATCCACGGTGCCCGTAGTGGTCAGCGCGAAGTCCTGGCCCTGCATCGTGGTGTGGATCTGGTGGCACGTACGGCAGTTCACCGAGGCCACACCGGCCGAGAAGTCGGCCGTTGTCCCCGTAGCCGCGGCCACGAACCCCTGGTGGGTGTGGCAGCTGATGCAGGCGCCGCCCGCGTAATCGGGCCCGCGAAGCTCGAACGTACCGAACCCGTGCGGCGAGAGCGCCAGCTGCTGCTGGATGGTCACCAGCGTCTGGTCCGCCGCGTGGCAGTCCGAGCACTGGCTCTGGGCGTCCGGGCCCGGGGGTCCCGGCGGGCCCTGGTCCCCTTCGGGTCCGGCGGGACCGCGGGGCCCCTCGCAGGCGCCGGCGGCGAGGGCGAGGAACGCGGCCCCGAACAGCAGTCGTAGCATTCTATCCATATCGATCACTTCCCGAACACGGGTCCGCGGCCTCCCGGGGCCCGCATTGTCATATGCTCAGGGGTCCGCGGAAGGTAGGGCGCCCGGGGTCGGAACGCCATACGCCGGTGCGCGGGATCGCGCGGTCTTGCGGCCGCTCCGATCCACGCATCCCGAGCACGGTCAGAATACCGGCCACGTGACACCGCCGAGGACCACCACGTCGTGCTGGACGCGGCCCCAGTATTCGCTGATGCCGTCCTTGACCTGGAGGTCCAGCGTGGCCCCCAGCAGTCGAACCGTCATGCCGGCGCCCAGGTTCGCCACGCCCACGACCCCGGCCTGCGGGAGCACGACCTGGTCCTGTAGGCCGACGAACGGGTCCGTGTCGAAGTCGTAGCGCTTCGCGCCGAGACCGGCGATGACGTACGGCTGGACCGGCCCGATGGCGAACTGCGTGGGCAGCGCCAGGTCCAGCGTACCGACGGTCACCGCCGTGGCCACGCGGTACGGCGTGCGCTCCACACGCGGCGGGTCGAACCCGCTGGCCTCCCGCAGCACCGCGTGCGTCATCGACAGGATGCCATCGACGGTACGGAGCACCTCCGCCCGGACCCAGAGCCCGCTGCCGGGCAGCTCGCCCTCCACCGTCACCCCGACCACGGCCGCTTCGTAGATGAACGCCTCCGTCCACTCCACCGGGTCGCGTCCGAAGTGGACGAACTCCTCGTAGAAGTAATCGGCTGGCGTCATCACACCCACGCGGGGTGTGACCCGGATCTCGAGGCTGGAGAGGCCGCCCTGTGCCGCGGCCGCGGTGGCGGAGCCGGACAGGCCCGCCAGGATGAGCACAGCGATCCACCGCTTCATGATACGAGCGCTCCTCGGCAGTCGTTTGCGACGCCCGGAAGCTAGGGGTTGGAGCGCTGTCTGGGAACCACCGCGAGCCGCCGGCTCCGGCCCTCGCCAGAACCGACCGTGCGGTCAGATAGTGTGTCCGTCTTCAGGAAGGCCCCTCCGTCAGGAAGACGGCGTCTCGACCAGGGGGCGACGCGTCCCCCGGCCGCGAGCAGCGTCCTCTCCGGCGCCTCGCGCGGATCCGCCGTTCTCCGAGTGGGACCGGGGGTCGTACGTTCCCAGCAGGTAGTCGATGACGTCGGTGGCGGAGTAGCCCTCGCCGTCGGGACCCGAGAGGTGACGGATGGCGGCGATCTCGTCGCCGCTGGTGATGAGCGGCAGCTCCCGTCGGCCGTCCTTCCGGACCTGCCCCTGCCCGATCGCGGCGAAGAGCCCGTTGCAGAGGCACTTCCGCCCCTCCGTCTCCTCGGCCTCTCCGCCCTTCTTGATGAACGTGGAGACGGGCTCGGCGGGGCATCGGTAGCCGATGCGCCCGTCGTCCCGCTGGTACGCGGTCCGCAGGTACCCCAGGTCGCAGACCCGATCCCGGGCCTCGTAGACCGGGAGCTCGGACAGCGTGTTCTCCTTGCGGACCACCTTGAACGGGAACCCGGTGGGCGAGGCGACGGGGTCGGTCCGAACGTCCAGCGTCCCCTCGTGGGCCTCCCGGCGGATCTCCCGCTTCAGGTCCTCTCGGAACCCGGACTCGTTCGAGTAGGCGAACAGCGTCCCGACCTGGACGCCCTGGGCCCCCTCGGCCCTGGCCTCCTCCAGGCCTTCGGGGCTCCCCTGACCGCCCGCCAGCCAGAACGGCCGGCCCAGCTCCCGGATCTTCTCCAGGTCCACGACGTCCCGCTCCCCGTAGACCGGCTCACCTCGCTCGTTCAGCGTGCCGCCGCCCCGGGGCGGCGCGTTGTGCCCGCCGGCCACCTCGCCCTCGATGATGAACCCGTCCACGTGCCCACTCGCCTTCCGGGCCAGCATCATGGCCAGCGTGTGCGACGCGACGATGGCCAGGAACCGCGGCCGCTCGAGGTCCGCCGGCGCCGGATGGTCGGCGGGGTCGAAAACCAGCTCGTGGGTCTCGCCACGCCGGGCGTTCTCCACGTCCAGCTTCAGCGTGGCCGGCTCGCCCACCGCCATCCGGTCGAGCGCGCCGGGGATGTCCTTCGGGATGCCCGCGCCCATCAGCACGTAGTCGACGCCCGCCAGCATCGCGCCGTACAGCGACGGCAGGTTGGGCATCTGAACCTTCGTCAGCAGGTTCATCCCCACCAGGCCGTCGTGCCCCTCCTTCGCCAGCCAGACCTCGCAGAAGGAGGACAGGATGGTCAGCCGCTCCCGCGCCTTGTCGATCACCTGACGGTACATCGGGACGCCACGGTACGGCTCGTCCCGGTCCTTGCCGCCGGGCCGGAAGTACCGGTCCAGCGCGTCCTCGACCGCATCGGTGAACGGGAACGCTTCCATCGCGCGACGCAGGTGGCCACCCACGTCGCCGTCCTGGAGACGACGCACGAACACGTTGTCGATCGCCGTCCCGGAAACGACGCCCAGCTGGCTCCGGAGCGCGACGGTCCGGGCCAGCATCCAGTCGGATACACCGACGCCCATCCCGCCCTGGATAATGGGCGGGTACGCCAGCGCGATTGCAGCGGCCATGAAGTAACGCAGTGCTGAGGGACAGAAGACTCGAGGGGACTCTCAAAGCTACCGGCAGCCCCGGTGGTAGGCAATGGCCCGGAACCCTTCACGGCCCGGAGCGTCGGTCGGCCCCTCGAGGGCTGGCTCCCGGATCAGCCCAGGTCCAGGACCATGGCTACTGCTGAGTCGGGGCACGCCTCCCGGAACTCCACCGACTCCTTCACCGGCGCAGACACTTCCGAGCGGTCGACCCGCCGGAACCCGTGCCGCGGGAAGTAGTCCTCAGCCGTCTCCGTCAGGAGGTAGAGCCGGCGGAGGCCGGCCTGCCGGGCCTTTGCGATCACCGTGGCCGCCAGCCGTCCCCCCAGCCCCTCGCCCCGATGGGACGGGTCGACGACTACCGATCGCAGGACACCGTCGGAGCCGTGGACCTCGAGCCCCGCTACCCCGACGATCCGGCCGCCGGCCTCCGCCACGATGTACCGCGGCAGCCACTCCCGCACCTCGTCCGTGGGGAGCCCCGCCTCCGCCAGCAGGCCCAGCACCCCGACCTCGTCCTCGGGCCGGGCCGATCGGATCGACTCCATCATCATGGCGCAAATATCGGGAACGGATGGACGACGTACCAGTCTCCAGTCCTGACCCGCCGAATGCGGTGAATCGGCGCGCTCGGCCATCGGATCGCCGGGGATCTTGTCGTCGAAACCCGCCGGAAGTGGATAATTCCCGTCGAAACTGGCGACTGGTGCGCCGTCCGCATGGGGCGTGGGGCCGTCCGCATGGGGCGATGCGCCACCCCCATGCGGGGATCCGCGACGGCCTCAGCCGGCCCCGGATCCTGCCCGAGGGACTCGCTCACCGCGTGGGGCGGCTGCAGATGACGACGTGCCGGCTAGAAGCGTAGCCGGACCCCGAGACCGGGGCCGCCCGGGCCGACGGCGACGAAGGGCTCCCAGCCGTCGCGCCGCTGGCGGCCTTCCCGGACCATGGTGTGGCCGACTACGGTCCCGATGGCCGCGCCCGCCAGCACGTCGGTGAGGAAGTGGGCGTCGTGGTAGATCCGGGCGCCGCCCACGCTCGCGGCCAGCCCGTACGCCAGCACGTCGACCACCCACGCGTCCGACTCGGCGGCGATGACCGAGGCGACCGCGAACGCCTGGGTCGTGTGCCCGGACGGGAACGAGTAGTGGCCCGAGAAGGGCCGGAACTCGTACGCGCTCTCCCCGTCCCGGGGCCGGACCCGTCCGATGACGAGCTTGAGCGTCGGCGTCACGATCCCCGCAGCGACGACGCTGGACGCGGCCGCCTCCACGGCGGTCCGCCGCCACGCCGGCCGATCCAGCGCCCAGCCCCCCGCGTAGATCCCTGCGGCCAGCAGCAGGGAGTAGTGCTCGCCGAACGGCTCGAGCGTCCCGAAGTACGCGTCGCCGACCGCGCCCTGGTCGCGCTGCGCCAGCCCTTCCACCTCCTCATCGGCCAGGCTGATCACGGCCAGCGTCGCCGCGGCGGCCGGGAGCGTGAGCCACTGCTCCGCGGTCCACCGCGTCGGCGCGGTCACGCCGTGGAGCACGAGTTTCGTGCCCAGCCGGATGTCGGCGACGAGGGACGTGTCGCCCGCAGAGGGTGGGGCGGCGGATAGCGGCGCGGCCGCGGCCGTGACGGCCAGCGCCGCCGGGAGGATCAGATGCATGGGGACCGAAGGTCGGAGCCCGGGACGCGGACGGCAACCCGGGCCGCGATTAACCCGGGCCCCCACCGATCCCGGGCCCGCGCCGATCCCGGGTCCGCGCCGATCCCGGGTCCGCGCCCATCCCGGGCCGCGCCGATCGGGGCCCCCGCGAGCCCGCCCGCCGCTACGGTCGCAGGCTGTCCGAGGCGGCCTGCAGGAACTCGATGGCCCCGGCCAGCTCCTCGGCCGGTGGCGGCAGGAGGCCGGCGCGGCGGATGTGCTCTCGCATCTCGTCGACCTTGCCGATCCATCGCTTCGCGGGGTACGCCGCCGGGTCCGGCAGCGCGTGGCACGACGCGCAGCGCTCGGCGAACGCCATGTAGCCGGGCAGTTCGCTCAGGGCCTCGATCTCGCCCGGATCCGCGGCCGGCACGCGCTTCGGCAGCACACTGACCCCGGCGCCGCCCTCCGTCCGCGCCCAGGCCCGGACCCGGCTGGTCTCCACCGCCGCCTCACGCTCCGCCTCCCGAACGACCTGGAGCCGCCAGGCTCCGAAGAGCCCGGCGGCCAGGACGCCCCCTGCCAGGAGCAGCACCCAGCGACGCGTCATCGTCGTCCCGGGTCAGGTGTCGTAGAGCCGATCGATGGCCGTCCGGATATCGTCCAGCGACTCGCCGTCGTTGTGCATCCGGTGGGCCATGGCGGCCTCGGACAGGCAGATGTCGCACCGGGCCGCGTGGTCGTCGTGGAAGCAGTCGAGCAGCGAGTAGTGCCCCGAATGCTGCGAGCAGTCGCAGTAGCAGTAGATCCCGTCGATCACGTGCGGCGTGGCCGCGACCATCTCGTAGATCTCCGCGACCCGGGGGTACGCCTCGTACCGCTCCGCGGGGACCACGTGCTCGTGGCCGATGTGCTCCCGGGGCTCCGGGTGATGCGTCGAGCCCGACCCGAGAGTCGGGAGCAGGAGGAGGACCAGCAGGACGCCGAGCGCCCCCGCCCAGACCCAGCTCGAGCTCCAGCCGCCGTTTTTCTTCGTGCGGGCCCGCGCCCGCTCCTGCCCTCTGCCCATCTCGCCTCCCTGACGGTGCGTGATCCGGGACGCCCGCTGCGTCCGACGGTGGGATGGTAACCGTCGCCGTGTGAGGGGGTCGTGAAACGAACATGAAGGCTCGTTCATGATCGTTGGCCCGCGGCGCCGATGCTGTATGTTTCTGCCAGACAGACCCGAGGGGAGGAGCCGTGCGGATCCTGGTGGTGGAAGACGACAGGAAGGTGGCCAGCTTCCTGGAGAAGGGGCTGAGAGAGGAGGGCTACGCCGTCGACGTCGCCCATGACGGAACCGATGGCGCCCTCAAGGCCGCCGTCTACGACTACGATATGGCGATCCTCGACGTCATGCTGCCGGGGAAGAGCGGGTTCGAGATCGTACGGGACCTGCGCAGGGAGCAGAAGCCGGTGCCGGTGCTCCTCCTCACGGCCCGGGACACCAAGGAGGACATCGTCCGCGGCCTCGACGCCGGCGCCGACGACTACCTCACCAAGCCGTTCAGCTTCGACGAGCTGCTCGCCCGCGTACGGGCTCTGCTCCGGCGGGGCGGCGCAGCCCGCGAGGAGCGGCTGCTGTACGCGGACGTGGAGCTCGACCGGTTGAAGCACACGGCCACACGGGCCGGCGAGGAGCTGGACCTGACGCCGAAAGAGTACCAGCTCCTGGAGTACTTCATGCTCCGCCCCGAGGAGGTGGTCCGCCGCACCGAGCTGCTGGAGAAGGTCTGGGACCTCCAGTTCGACCCCATGAGCAACGTGGTGGACGTACACGTGGGCAACCTGCGGAAGAAGCTGCGCGCCAGGGGCGAGCCGCTGATCCACACGGTCCGCGGGGTCGGCTACATCTTCGAGCTCGGCCACGCGGACGACGGCTGATGCGATCGCTCCGGCTCAGCCTGGCCGTCCGGGTCGCGCTCGGGATGACGCTGGCCCTGGCCGTCCTCT
>JAWVYT010000077.1:0-7892 GCA_033722595.1 Longimicrobiales bacterium | reverse complement strand
GCCGAGTGCTTGAGCCCCGGCTTCGGGTCCAGCTTCGAGATCTCGTCCGAGGCGGACTGGACCTCCTTGGCCGTGATGTTCAGTTCCTTCGAGATCTCGCTCCACCGGTGGTTCACCAGCTCGTCGAAGTACTCGTCGACGATGGTGTAGGTCAGCGTGTCCTCGAGCTCCTGGTCGCGCAGCTGGAGCAGGATGCACTCGCGGAGGTCCCGCGCCGCGATCCCAGGCGGGTCGAACCGCTGGATCTTCTCCAGCATCGCCTCCGCCTCCTCCATCGTGAACGGCTCCAGCGGCTCGCCGTCCCGGCTCCACTCCTCCCCGTGCTCCTCCGCCCAGTCGTTCACCCCCTGCACGACCTCTTCCAGGTCGCAGACCAGGTAGCCGTCATCGTCGATGTTGCCGATGATCTCCTCGCCCAGGAGCGTCTCCCGGGCCGAGAGCCGCATCAGCTTGAGCTGGTCCAGCAGGTGGTCCGACAGGTCCCGGGTCTCGACCCGGACGGGCTCGTAGTACTCCTTCTGCTCGTACTCGGCCTTCCGGCCGCCCGCATCGAAGCCGTCCAGGAGGATCTCTTCCCAGTCGATCTCTTCCTCTTCGGCCTCCTCATCGGCGACGAGGTCCTCCTCGTCCACCAGCGGGTCCTCGAGGTCCAGGAACGGGTTGTTGAGCATCTCCTGCTTGATGTGCTGCTGCAGGTCCATCAGGGGCATGTACAGGAGATCCATCGCCTGGTACAGGCGTGGGTTGATCTTCATCTCCTGTTTCATCTGGGTGCCCTGATAGAGCCCCGTCTTGATGCTCATACGGTCTCCGGCTTCCTGTATCGTTCTCGCATTCGCTCCGTCAGTGCCGGCCCGAAGTAGACCTCGGCGACGTCATCGTTCCAGACCAGCTCCGCGACGGTCCCCGAGACCCTGACCCGGCCCTCATACATGATATAGGCCCGATCCACGATCTCCAACGTCTGCTCCACGTTGTGATCGCTGATCACGACCCCGATCCCCCGGTGCCTGAGCTCCGCCACGATCTGCTGGATGTCGTGCACCGCGATCGGGTCGACGCCCGCGAACGGCTCGTCCAGCAGCATGAACTTCGGATCGCTCACCAGCGCCCGGGTGATCTCGAGCCGGCGCCGCTCGCCGCCCGACAGCGAGTACGCCTTCGCCTTCCGGAGCGGTCGGAGGCCCAGCTCGTCCAGCAGCTGCTCCAGCCGGATCTTCCGCTCCTCCCTCGAGAGGTCCATCGTCTCGAGGATCGCCTTGATGTTGTCCTCGACGCTGAGCTTCCGGAAGATCGACGGCTCCTGCGCCAGGTACCCGATCCCGTAGCGGGCCCGCTTGTACATCGGCGTGTCCGTCAGCTCCCGCTGATCCAGGAAGACCTTCCCTTCGTCCGGCCGGATCAGCCCGACCACCATGTAGAACGTGGTCGTCTTGCCCGCGCCGTTCGGCCCCAGCAGCCCTACGATCTCGCCCTGCGAGACGTCGATGCTGACCTCGTTCACGACCCGGCGCTTCCGGTAGATCTTGACCAACGACTCGGATCGCAGCGTGCTTGGCTCCTCCTGCCCCCAGGCCGCTGCCGCCGGGCGCCCCGCAGCACGCGCCGTATCAGCCAACAAGTTCCGTACCGCTTCATCCAATTCCGTCACCAGCTCCGCCCGGCGGGGCGCAATCTCCGACCAGAGGGCCGGGTCGATCCGCACCCGCTGCCAGTCGTCCACCGACGGCTCGGCGGTCACGAGACCCCGTTCGGCCGCCCGGCTCAGAACGTGGTCCCGGAGGTAGCGCGTGAGCTGTTGGGACGCATCCAGGCTCTCCTCGTCCCCCCGGATGACCGCCCGCTCCGGCGTCTTCCGGGCGTGCGCGGTCCGGACGGCCGTCACCCACTCGCTCCGGTCCAGCGCGCCGTCGTCGTCCACGTTCCGGACCAGCTCGACCAGCGCCAGCGCGATGGAGCTGTCGTGACGCTCCAGCTCGTCGACGAACCGGCGCAGTCGCTCCGGCCCGTTCATCGACGGCCTCCCGGCGGCCGGGTCGACCCGGCGGCTCCGGCGGGTCCTCCTTCGGCGGGTCCTCCGGCACCGGCCGTGGGTCCCCGACCGGCCGCGTCGGAGGGTTCGTCCCCTCCCCCACCCTCTTCGGGTGCCGCTTCCTCCTCGCCCCGACGGGCCGGGGCGAGGTACACGCCATCCAGCGGTCCGTCCGCGTCCACCCGCGACACATCGCCCTCGTTCATGAACAACGTGATACTCGCGGCCTTCAGGAAATTCACGGACGGCGGCTCGCCGTCCTCCGAACGCATACGGTACAGCGAGAGTGCCGGTCCTGCCCCCCCGATCACGACGATCCGCTCGAGCACGGTCTCGATGGAGTCGCCGGACGCGAGGCCGGGCTCGGGCTCCGGCGCCATTCCGGCGGTGACGCGGGTCGTGTCACGCACGGGCCGGGTCCGGGGGATGACCGGACGGCGACCGAAGTACGACAGGATCGTGTCGCCCTGGATCCAGTCGCGGCTGATCACGTCGGCCACGCGGACGGCCGTGGTGTCCAGGCCCCGCTCGCCGTAGGCCCGGCCCACAGCCCGGACCTCCTCGATCCCGACCGAGTCCGCCCGCGCGTCGATGGAGTCGGCCCGGAGCCGGAACTCGCCCGCATCGGCGAGGGCCCGGGGCACCCTCTCGGCCTCGGGGTTCCACGCCTCGAGCCGATCCAGCTCGCCCTCCGCGAACGCGATCCGGATCCGCTCCGAGTCGACGGTCAGCTCCTCCGACTCGATCCGGGCGCGGCCCACCGACGTCACGGTCTCGAGCTGCCGTCCGGCCAGCCGACCCGTAATCTCGCGCCCGTCCAGCCGGTACCGGTCGGTCTGCACGTGGGCCCGACCGGTGAGGGTCATGGTCTCGCTGGCCTGGCTGAAGACCGCAGTGTCTGCCGCGCCCGTCATCTCGCCGCGCCGGATCTCGACGTCGCCGAGGCCACGGAACACGTCCTCGCCGACGAAGACCATGCGATCCGCCCAGACCTCGGTGCTGGCGGCCGTGTCGGCCGCTTCCCCCATCGTATCCGGCTGCGGCGGGATCACCGCGTACGGCCGGCCGCCACGGACGAGCATCCGGGCCAGAGGGCGCATCTCGGTGGCCTGGAGGTAGTCCAGCTCCTCGCCCTGCACCACCGACCCGTCCTGCAGATGGCGGAGCACCACGCTCCCCCGAGCCAGCAGCTGGCTCCGGCCGCCGAGGTAGTTGGCCCAGTCGGCCGTAAGCTGGCGCAGGCTGTCGCGGTACACGACGTCGCCCACCAGCTCGACGGTGGACGTGGTCCGGTTCATGACCGCGCTGTCGGCCTCCAGCCGGAGCCCGCCGGTGCACAGCACGCGCACGGGGTCCCGGAAATAGATGAGCTCCTGCCCCTGGGCGTTGAAGAGTCGACGGGCGTCGGAGGGCAGCACCTGTCGGCAGCTCCGATCTTGGGCCACCGCGAGCGCCGGCAGGATCGTCAGGAGCAGCGCCGCCCCGAGCAGACCGCGCGCGGCCACGGTCAGAACTCGATCTCGATGTTCTGGCCCGTGCTCTCGAACACCTCGACATCGGTCATGGCGGCGTTCGACCGGAACCCGCTCCCCTCGATCCGGGAGTCGCCCTCGAACATCACGGTACGGACATCGGACCAGATCCGCTCCCGGCGCGGGTCGTAGTGCAGCTCCTCGGTGAGGATCCGGCGATCCCCGTCGGCGGTCACCAGCACCACGTTGCCCTGGGCGAACATCTGGTTGGTCTCGGTATCGTGCTCGCCCTGGTCGGCCGTCAGGTGGCCCGTTTGGGCCCCGTTCTCGTCGTAGAGCTTCAGGTCCACCGGGAAGAGCAGCGTCTTGGCCGAGTCCTCCCACATGTACGCCGTGTCCGCGTGGAGCCGCGCCCGGAGCGCCCCCATGTCCTTGATGTCCATGTCGAGCTCCAGGACCACGTGGTCGGCGGGCAGGTCCCGGAACCCGCTCCCCGACACCGGGTCCTCCCCACCCCCGCACGCCGCCAACCCCACCGCGACCAGCACGGCGATCAGCGCACCCGTCTGTCCGTTGACCCGCATCATCGTGTCTCGATCTCTCCGCGTCCTCAGACCGCGTCCGCTCGCATCAGGTCGTGGAGGTGGACGATCCCCATCAGGACGTCCTCCTCGTCCACGACCGGGAGCGCCATGATCCCGTGCTCCTCCATGGTGTACACCGCCGCCGCGGCCAGCACGTCGGGCCCCGTCGTCTTCGGCGTGCGGGTCATGACCTCCTCCACTGGGATATCGAACACATCCTCCCGATGTTCCATGACCCGCGTCAGGTCGCCGGCCGTCACCACGCCGAGTACCCGATCCTCCCCGTCCACGACCGGCACCGTGCCCCGCTTCTCCGCCAGCAGGACCACACACCGCCGCATCGGCTCCGCCGGCCCGATCTTCGGGACATCATCGCCCGTCACCATCACGTCCCGGACCCGCAGCGTCAGCTTGCGACCCAATGCACCGCCCGGGTGCAGCCGCGCGAAGTCGGCCGGCCCGAAGTCCCGCCGCAGCAGCAGCGCCACGGCCAGCGCATCGCCCATGACGAGCGTCACCGTGGTCGACGTGGTGGGCGCCAGGTCCATCGGGCACGCCTCCTCCACGACGCCGCAGTCCAGAACGACCGCGGCCGCCCGGGCCAGCGACGAGTCGGGCCGCCCGGTCATCGCGATAATGGATACCCCGGACCGGCTCAGATATTCCACCAGCGTCGAGAGCTCCTCGGTCTCCCCGCTCTTGGAGATCAGGATCGCCACGTCCTCCCGGCTCACGATCCCCAGGTCGCCGTGCAGCCCCTCCACGGGGTGCAGGAACATGGCGGGGGTCCCGGTGGACGTCAGCGTGGCGGCGATCTTCCGGCCGATGATCCCGCTCTTCCCCAGTCCGCTGACCACCACGCGTCCTCCGGCCTCGGCGACGGTCCGCACGGCCGAGAGGAACGCGTCGTCGATCCGCTCCTCGAGCGCCGCCACGGCGGTGGCCTCCATGCGTACCACCTCCCGGGCCCGACGGACGAGCTCGGCCTCTTCGGTGATCGGCGCCTGGGCCTCGACGCCCGGCAGCTCGTCCGGCCTCACGCGTCCATCTCCAGGTAGTCCCGGACGTCCCCGCCCTCCTCCCGTGACCGCCGGTACGCCTCTACGAGCGGCCGCCACTGTCCGCGCGCTCCCAGCAGCGCTTCCGCGAACTCGCGGACCGCACCGCCGCCGCCCGGACGGTGCGTGACCCACGACCCCTGGGCCAGGATCTCGGGCGCGGCGTTGGCGACCGCCACCGGGAGCCCCGCCCGCATCATGGCCGGTAGGTCCGCCAGGTCGTCGGCGACGACGGCCAGCGAATCCCAGCCGGCGCCCTCCTCCGCCAGGATCTCCTCCACCAGCGGGATCTTGTAGCCGCCGGCCACCTGCCGGCTCTCCACGCCCAGCTCGTCGGCCCGGAGCGTCGTCGCAGGCGACTCCCGCCCGCTCACCAGCACGACCCGCAGGCCCGCCCACTGGAGCATCTTGATGCCCAGCCCGTCCATGATGTGGAACCGCTTCAGCTCGATCCGCTCGTCGCCGGCACCCAGGTAGATCCCGTTGTCCGTGAGGACCCCGTCCACGTCCAGGACCACGACGCGGATGGCCTCGGCCACCGCTCCGGGGATCCCCTCAGCCACGGGCCCCACCCTCCCGTCCCGACAGCGCGCCCCGGATCGCCAGGACGTCCTCCAGCAGCGGCCGGAACGCCTCGAGCCGGAGCATGTTGGTCGCGTCCGACGGCGCCTCCCGGGGGGTGGGGTGCACCTCGAGGAAGAGCCCGTCCGCGCCGGCGGCGACCGCTGCCCGGACCAGCGGCCCGATGAACTCCGGATCGCCCCCGCTGACCCCCTCTCCCATCCCGGGGCGCTGGACGCTGTGGGTGCCGTCGAACACGGCCGGCGCGCCCGTCGCATCGCGCATTCGCAGGAACGACCGCATGTCCACCACCAGGTCGCCGTACCCGTGGAAGGTGCCCCGCTCCGTGACCGAGACGCCGGCGTTGGCGTCACCGCTCGCCCACCGGACCTTCTCCACCGCGCCGGCCATGTCCTCCGGGGCCATCCACTGCCCCTTCTTGATGTTCACCGACCGGCCCGTGGCGCCCGCGGCCTCGAGCAGGTCGGTCTGCCGGCACAGGAACGCCGGGATCTGGAGCACATCGCAGACCTCGGCGGCGGCCGCGGCCTGCGACGGCACGTGGATGTCCGTGATCACGGGGAGCCCCGTCTCGGCCTTCACCCGGGCGAGCCGTTCCAGTCCGTCCTCGAGGCCCGGCCCCCGGGGGGAGTCGGACCGGCTGCGGTTCGCCTTGTCGAACGACGCCTTGAAGATGATGGGGAGGTCCAGCGCCTCGCCGATCTCCGCCAGCGTCGTTCCCACCCGCAGGTTCAGCGCGTCGTCCTCCAGGACGCACGGCCCGGCGATGACGAAGAACCGACCGTCCTGCTGGAACAGGGGCGCGGTCTCGGGTGCGTCGGACATCTCAGGACGGAACCGACGCCGGCTCGGCGTCCGCCTGCCGGCTGACGTCCTCCCCCGCGTCCGGCCGCTCCCCTTCCCCGGCCGGCTCGCGCCCGTCCCGTCGCGTCCGGGCGGCCTTGATGAACGCCGCGAAGAGAGGGTGCGGACGCATCGGCCGCGACTTCAGCTCCGGGTGGAACTGGCAGCCCAGGAACCACGGGTGGTCCGGCAGCTCGGCGATCTCGACCAGGTTCCCGTCGGGCGACTGACCGCTGAACCGGAGCCCGGCCTCGGCCAGGCTGTCCCGGTAGTTGTTGTTCACCTCGTACCGGTGCCGGTGCCGCTCGCTGATCTCCAGCGCGCCGTAGGCCTCGTGGGCCCGGGACCCCTCCTGGATCACGCACGGGTACGCGCCCAGCCGCATCGTCCCGCCCATGTCCGTCACCTGGCGCTGGGAGTCCATCAGGCAGATCACGGGGTCCTCGGCCTCGCCCGAGAACTCCACCGAATGGGAGTCGTGGAGGCCGACCACGTTCCGCGCGTACTCGATCACCGCACACTGCAGCCCGAGACAGATGCCGAAGAACGGCAGGTCATGGGTCCGCGCCCACTCGATGACCCGGAGCATCCCCTCGATGCCCCGCTCCCCGAAGCCGCCGGGGATCAGCAGCCCGTGGTACTCGTTCATCCATTCCAGCGACTCGCCGTTCTCGAACTTCTCGCTCGAGATCCAGTCGATCTCCACACCCACGTCGTTGGCGATCCCGCCGTGGATCAGCGCCTCGTTCACCGACTTGTAGGCGTCTACGAGCGAGGTGTACTTTCCCACCATGGCGATCTTCACGCGGCCCCCATCGGGGTGCCGGATCCGGTCCACCATCGCCTGCCAGCCGGAGAGGTCCGGGCTCTCCGCCTCGGCCTCGAGGCCCAGCTTCTCGACCGCCAGCTCGTCGAGGCGCTGTCGGTTGAACATCATCGGCACGTCGTAGATCGTGTCCACGTCCCGGGCCTCGATGACGCCGGCCACGTCCACGTTCGTGAACAGCGCGATCTTGCGCTTGATGTCGTCGGTGATCTCCCGATCCGACCGGCAGATCAGGACATCCGGCTGGATCCCGATCTCCATGAGCTCCCGGGCCGAGTGCTGCGTCGGCTTCGTCTTCAGCTCACCGGCCGCGGCGATGTAGGGGATCAGCGTGAGGTGGATGAAGAGCGTGTGCTGCCGGCCCACGTCCTGCCTGAACTGCCGGATCGCTTCCAGGAACGGGAGGCTCTCCATGTCGCCGACCGTTCCGCCGATCTCCGTGATCACGATGTCGTGGTTCGGCGCCAGCCGACGGACCGCCGTCTTGATCTCGTC
>JAWVYT010000076.1:0-7898 GCA_033722595.1 Longimicrobiales bacterium | reverse complement strand
GGAGGGCGACACCGTCGCGCTGGAGGACCTGCTGGGCGGACCGGTCATCCTGATCTTCTACCGTGGCAGCTGGTGAAGCTGGTGCAACCGGCAGCTCGGGAAGCTGCGCGATCGCTGGGACGAGATCGAGGAGTCCGGGGCGCGACTCGCCGCCATCAGCAGCGAGGCGCGGGAGAAGGGAAGGGCCTGGAAGCGGGAGAACGACTACCCGTTCCCGCTGCTGTCGGATGAGGACACGAGCGTGATCCGGGAATACGACGTGTTCCACGCCAACGAGTCGAAGGGCCGGGCCATCGCGCGCCCGTCGACCTTCGTCCTGGACCCGGACGGCGAGATCGTGTGGAAGTACGTGGGCGAGCGGGCCTCGGACCGGCCGAAGCTGGACGAGATCCTCGACCACGTGTAGCCTGCTGGCCATGATACGGCACGACCGCCCCGGGGCTCCGGAGCCCGACGGGGCCCGCCTCCCCCTCCACCGCCGCCACCCCGTGGCGCTGACGGTCACCGCCCTGGTGGTCCTCGGCGGCCTCCTCGGGCCGGCGGCGCTGTCCACCCCCACGGGCGGGGTGCCCGAAGCGTCGCTCCGGGTCGGATGGGGCTACCTCGCCATGGCGCCGGTGGCCGGTGTCCTCGACGCCCTCTCGGTCCTCACGCTCGGCCAGCACTACGCCTTCCTGGGCACCCTGATCCTGGTGTACGCCGGGTGGCGGGTGCTCCGGCGCCGGACCCGAGGGGGCTGGCTCCGCCGCACCGGGATCGAGATCGCCGTCGCCGTCGCCTCGCTCCTCGGGCTGGCCGCCTTCTACGGCTACGGGATGGTCGGACCGCGGCCCATGGCCGAGCTGGTCCCGCACCATCCCGACGATGTCGTGGTGGACGTCCACAGCCACACCGACGCGTCCCACGACGCACGCGAGGGGTTCGGGCCGGAGGACAACCGGGCGTGGCACGCCGCCGCCGGGTTCGACGCCGTGTACGTATCCGACCACCGGAACTGGCAGGGGTGGCGGGCCGCCGTCCCCGGCAACCCGGCCCGGGCGGGGGACGGGACATCGCTCCTGCCGGCGCTGGAGATCCTGTGGCAGGGCAAGTACGCCAACGCGCTGGGCGCGCCGGAGCGCTACCGGGCGGCCGTGGAGGGGAACCGCCTCATCGCGGACTCCGTGTACGCCCTCTGGGAGCGCGGCGCGCCCCGGCCGACGCTGGTCCTGACCATCCCGGAGCAGCTCGACAGCGTGCGGCCGGCCACGGCGGACTCCGTCGGCTTCGTCGCCATCGAGGTGAGCGATGCCTCGCCGAAGGGGCTTCGTCAGAGCCGTCGCGACCGGGCGCTGATCCTCCGGATGGTGGACTCCCTCGACCTCGCGCCCGTGGCCGCCAGCAACAACCACGGCTGGGGCCGGACCGCGGCGGCATGGACGCTCATCCGGATCCCGGGCTGGCGGGAGCGTACGCCCGACGCGCTGAATGCCGCCATCGAGGAGCGGCTCCACAGCGAGCGGGCCGGTGCGTCCCGCGTGGTCGAGCGCCGGTCGCCCTACTTCGGGAGCTCGGTCCCGGCGCTCGCCCTGACCGCCCCCGCCGTCCTCTGGCAGATGTTCGGCGGCTTGGGATTCGGCCAGCGGGTGGCGTGGCTGGCGTGGGCGTGGGGGCTGGCGCTCGTGATCGCGCGGCTGGGGACACCGTCGCAAAGGACGTCCGGCCGCTAGGCCATCTCCTTGCGCGATCTCCCGTTACAAACGATTGTCACTACGATCCCTGGGCCATTCACGACGGCGTCTCCCCTCGTCCGAGCAGCCGAGAGCAGCCATGCCCGTCTGGTACTTCGGAAAACCCGAGATACCGCTCCGATCTCTGGTCATCTCCTTCGCGGCGCTCGTGCTGCCCGTGGTGGCGACCTTCTGGTTCCCGGAATCGTCCGAGCAGTACGAGCTCCTCCTCTGGCTCCTCGCCCTGGTCCCGGCGTTCCTCCTGGCGTACTACCGCGGGTGGGCGGGCGTGGCCCTGGCCATGCTCATCGGGATGGTGGTCCTGGCGACCGTCCAGGTCCTGGTGATCACGTTCGAGGTCCGGACCGATTGGACCTTCCTCATCGCCGTGGTCGTGGCCTACATCGCCATCGGCCTCGGCCTCGGGATCGTCAGCGAGCTGCTGCACGAGGCCCGGGCCCAGGCCGAGCGGCTCGCACTCCTCGACGACCTCACCGAGATGCCGAACCGGCGCCTGGCCGAGATCTTCCTCCAGAAGGAGTTCGCGGCGGCCCGCCGCGGCCGGCCGCTGACCGTGGTCCTCTTCGACCTCGACCGGTTCAAGGACTACAACGACCGGTACGGTCACGCCGCCGGCGATGCCGCGCTCCGGTCGTTCGTGAGCATCCTCCAGGCCCGGACCCGGACCATGGACCTCTCCGCCCGGTACGGCGGTGAGGAGTTCATCGCCGTGCTGTCCGGCGGCACCGCCGACTCCGGCGTCCGCTTCGCCGAGTCCATCCGCGAGGCGCTGGCCGAGAGCGAGGACGTTCGACCGTTCACCGTGAGCGCCGGCGTGGCCGAGTTCGAGAAGGAGATGCACGACTTCAGCGAGCTCGTGGCCGCCGCCGACAAAGCGCTGTACATGGCCAAGGAGACCGGCCGCGACAAGGTCCAGACCTACCACGCGGCCTGACGCTCCGCCGGGCCCAGGGACCCGTTCCGGTCCCCGCCCCGGCCCGATCTCCCGGCTCGGGCTCCGGTTGACGGTGGCGGTGAGCCGGGCCAGGATCAATATCATGTTCCGACTCTCCCGACGGACCGGTGCCCCTGTCGCCACCGTTACTGCGGTGGTGGTCACCGGCCTGGCGGTGGGGGTCCCGCTCCTCGACCAGGGGCGGGCGCCGGGTCCCGTGGCGTTTGCCGACACCGCAGAAGCGGGGTACGTCGACCATCACCACGGGGTGTGCCTGCAGCACAGCGCCGAGGCGTGGTCCTGGGCTCGGGGAGCCGAGCTCCCGGCGGAGCGGTTCGTCCGCGAGGCCGACACGCCGCGCCGTGGTGGCGACCATTTCGGGCGCTGTGCTGCGGCCCTTCCGCAGTCCAGAGCGCCTCCTCTCGTCTGATTCCCCCGCCGGCCGGCGGGACCCGACACCGCATCGGGCAACCCTGGCCCGAACTCGTGTATAGGGATCGACGACATCAGAGGAGGCAGTGTTGAAACACGGTACACAGCGCCGCGTCCGCGGCGTGTTCATGGCGTTCATCATCGGGGCGGTCGTCCCCGGGGCGGTCGACGCCCAGGAGCCCGCACCGGTGGACTCCCTCCGGGCCGAGCTGGAGCGGCTGGAGGCCCGGGTGGACTCTCTGGAGCAGCTCCTGGACAGCCTGCGGATCGCCGGGCAGGACACCACGGAGGCGGCGGACGAGCTCGCGGCGCTGCGGGCGGCGGCGGAGGCCGCGGCCGGGGGCGCGGCGGTGGACACCGCCGCGGACCGGCGCCCGCGTCAGTTCGTGGGCCGGCAGCGCAGTCAGCAGGCGCTGAACCCGGAGATCACGGTCACCGGCGAGGTCTTCGGCTTCGTGGACCTGGACGAGCCCGACCACGACAACATCGTGCCGCGTGAGGTGGAGTTCTCGTTCCAGTCGGCGCTGGACCCGTACACGCTGGCCAAGATCTTCGTCGGCTACCATGTCCCGGGTGGCGAGATCGCGCCCTTCGAGGCCCACGCCGAGGAGGGCGGCGAAGCCGGCGCGGAGGAGGAGGCCCACGGTCACGGCGGTGAGTTCGCCGTCGAGGAGGCCTACCTCCAGTGGCGGGGTCTGCCGGGCGGCTTCAACGTCAGTGCGGGCCGGTTCCGTCAGAACTTCGGCACCTTGAACCGGTGGCACCCCCACGCGCTTCCGGGCCAGAGCTACCCGCTGCCGTACCTCGCATTCTTCGGCGAGGAAGGACTGGCCCAGTCCGGCGTGGGCGTCCACTGGCTGGCCCCGGTGTCCGGCATCGGGACGTGGGAGTTCTGGACGGAGGTCACGACCAGCTCCAACGAGATCCTGTTCGGCGAGTCGTCGAAACCGTCGGTCATGGGCCGGGCCAACGCCTTCTTCGACCTCAGCCGATCGACCTACTTCGAGCTGGGCGGCACGTACCTGACCGGCCCGAGCCACGATGGCGCGGACGCGTTCGGCACCCGGGTCTGGGGCGCCGACATGACGCTGAGCTGGCGGCCGCCGGAGCGTGCGAAGTACCGGGAGGCGACGCTGCGGGGCGGTATCGTGTACGGCGAGGTCGCCACGGAGCTGGGCACGCCCGGCGACGCGTTCGGCGGCTTCGCGAACGTGGAATACCGACTCGGTCAGCAGCTCCTGATCGGCGGGCGCTGGGAGTACAGCGACAACCCGCTGGCGCCGTGGGAGCGGAGCTGGCTCGTGGCCCCCACGCTGACGTGGTGGCAGAGCGAGTGGGTCCGGATCCGGTTGGAGTACGACTACCTGGAGCGACCCGACGGCGGTCCGCTGCGCCTGCTGGTGCTGCAGACCACGTTCGCCATGGGGCCGCACAAGCACGAGAGCTACTGAGCCGACGGAGGATATCGTGAAGACTACCGCACTGCTGCTCACGGGCGCGCTGACGCTCGCGCCCGGAGCGACGCCCGACACGGCATCGCCGGGAGCGGACGACCAGGACGTGACCCGGGTCGTCGCCACGCTGCCGGTCTACGCCGAGATCGCGAAGGCCGTGGGCGGCGACCGCGTCACCGTCGACGCCATCGCCGACCCGCGTGAGGACGCCCACTTCGTCCGGCCCAAGCCCAGCTTCGCGCTCCGGATCCGCCGGGCCGACGTCTTCATCACCACGGGACTCGACCTGGAGCTCTGGGTCCCGGCGCTCCTGGACAAGGCCGGCAACGCCGAGGTCATGGAAGGCGGGCGGGGCTACGTCACCGCCTACACCGGCATCGAGTTGCTGGACATCCCCGAGGCCGCCGACCGGTCCGAGGGCGACATCCACATCTACGGCAACCCGCACATCTTCACCGACCCGCTCAACATGATCATCGTGGCGGAGAACATCGCCACGGGGCTCGAGCGGGTGGCGCCGGAGCACGCCGCCGTGTTCGACGCCAACGTGGCCGCGTTCGCCGAGCGGATCCACCGGGGCCTGTACGGGGACCGCCTCGTGGAGCTCCTGGAGGGCCCGACCCTCGCCCGGCTGGACGAGCAGGGCGAGCTGTTCGGCTTCCTGCGCGACCAGGAGTACGAGGGCACGCCCCTGATCGACCGGCTGGGCGGCTGGCACGCGGCGGCCGCGCCGTTCCGTGGCGAGGAGGTGATCTGCTACCACAAGAACTGGGCGTACTTCGAGGACCGGTTCGGCGTGACCTGCGCCGACTACGTGGAGGCGAAGCCCGGGATCCCGCCCACGCCCGGGCACGTGGGCAACCTGATCCGGCTGATGCGGGACCAGGGCATCGACGTGCTCCTGGCCGCCAACTACTTCGACGGGAGCCAGGTCCGGGCGGTCGCCCGCCGGGCGGGCGCCACGTCGGTCATCGTCCCGCTCCAGCCGGGCGGAAGCCCCGAGGCCGGGACCTACTTCGATACGGTCGACGTGTGGATCGAGTCGCTGGCCGCCGCGTTCCGGGGGAGCTGACCCATGCTCGAGCTCATCCTGGCCCCGCTGGCCGTGGGCCTCATCATCGTCGCGATGAACGCCTATTTCGGGCTTCACATCATCCGACGGGGCGTGATCTTCGTGGACCTGGCGTTCGCCCAGATCGCGGCCCTGGGCAGCACCGTGGGGCTCCTTGTGGGCGTCCACACGGGCGAGCCCATGTCGTGGGTCCTGACCTTCGCGTTCACCGTGCTGGGCGCCGCCATCTTCGCGTTCACCCGGATGGAGGACTCCATCGTCCCGCAGGAGGCCATCATCGGGATCGCGTACGTGGTGGCCTCGGCGCTGGTGATCCTCCTCACCAGCTTCACGGCCGAGGGTGCCGAGCACGTGAAGGAGACCCTGACCGGATCGCTGATCTGGACCACGTGGCCCACGGTCGGCGTGGTGGCCGTCGCCTACGTGGTCATCGGCGCGTTCCACTGGGTAACCCGCGACCGGATGCGGACCATCACGTTCTTCCCGGAGAACGCGACCCGGCTCCGGCTCTGGGACTTCATCTTCTACCTGAGCTTCGGCGTGGCCATCACCTTCTCGGTGACCATCGCCGGCGTGCTGCTGATCTTCAGCACGCTGGTCATCCCGGCGACCATCGCGTTCCTGTTCACGGCACGGTTCAACCGTGCGCTGCTCATCGCGTGGCTCACCGGGGCGGCCGCGCTGGGAGCCGGGGTCTGGGGCTCGGTGGCGTGGGACGTCACCACCGGGCCGCTGCTCGTGGTGACCTTCGGCGTGGCGCTGCTCATCGCGTTCGCGCTGCGCCCGGTATTCGGCGGCGCCGACCTGGCCGAGCTGGAGCGGGATCCGGGCCCCGCGCTGGGGGACGGCGGCGGCACACGGGGGGGGCGCGGATAGACCGGGACGTCGACGCTCCCTAAGTTTGGCCCGCACACCGGCGAAACCCTGAAGCCAGCGAGACGCATGAGACAGCCTGCCCGTCGCGGGACGCCCGCACCGCTCCGCTCGATCCTTCTGCTCGGCCTCCTGACGCTGGCGCTGCCCGCCGGCGTGACCGCGCAGGCCGCCATCGCGCCGGATGCGATCCCCGACGCCTACCGCCGGGCGGCCGACCGGCTCATCGACGCCGCGCTGGCCGACAGCGCGGCTTGGGACCGGCTGGCATACTTCGTCGACACCTTCGGTCCCCGGTTCAGCGGTACGCAGGCGCTGGAGGACGCCCACGACTGGATCCTGGCGGAGATGCGGGCCGACGGGCTGGAGAACGTGCGGGGAGAGCCGGTCATGGTGCCGCAGTGGATCCGCGGCGAGGAGTCGGTGCACCTGGTGGCGCCGAGGGAGCAGGAGCTGGCCATGCTCGGACTCGGCGGCAGCGTCGGGACGCCCGACGGAGGGATCACCGCCGAGCTGCTCGTGGTCTCCAGCTTCGACGAGCTGGAGGCGCGGGCGGCGGAGGCCGTCGGCAAGATCGTCCTCTTCGACGTCCCGTTCACCACGTACGGCGAGACGGTGCAGTACCGCGTGGACGGCGCCGCGGCCGCCGCAGAGGCCGGCGCGGTGGCCAGCCTGATCCGGTCCGTGGGGCCGTTCTCCATGAACACGCCCCATACCGGGATGATGCGCTATCGCGACGGCGTGGAGCGGATCCCGCACGCGGCCATCACGCTCGAGGACGCGGCCATGCTCCACCGCATGGCCGACCGGGGCGACCGGCTGGTCCTGCGGGTCGAGATGGACGCCTGGATGGGCCCCGACGTCGAGTCCCGGAACGTCATCGCGGAGCTCGTGGGCAGCGAGCGCCCCGACGAGGTCGTGGTCCTCGGCGGCCACACCGACTCGTGGGACGTGGGCCAGGGCGCCATGGACGACGCCGGCGGCGTGGTCGCCGCGTGGGAGGCCGTCCGGCTCATGAAGGCGCTCGGGCTCCGGCCGCGCCGGACGGTGCGGGTCGTGGGGTGGACCAACGAGGAGAACGGGCTGCGCGGCGCCGTCGCCTACCGCGACGCCCACAGCGACGCGCTCGATGACCACGTCCTGGCCATGGAGTCCGACGCCGGGACCTTCGACCCCATCGGCTTCGGGTTCACCGGCTCCGACGAGGCGTACGAGATCGTCCGGGCCGTGGGCTCGCTGCTCCGCCGCATCGAGGCCGGCGAGGTCACGAGGGGCGGCGGCGGCGCCGACATCGGACCCATCATGCGGGAGGGCGTGCCGGGCATGGGGCTCCGGGTCGACGGATCCCGCTACTTCTGGTACCACCACACCGAGGCCGACACGCTCGACAAGCTCGACGCCCG
>JAWVYT010000075.1:0-7928 GCA_033722595.1 Longimicrobiales bacterium | reverse complement strand
TTCTGCCTCCCGGATCGACACACCGGGCTCCGCCGGTATTCAGGGGGCTCACCATGAATGTGGCGCAGCCCGTTCAGAACGATAGGGGGCAACCCCCAAGGGTCCGCGCGGGGAATTTCCCGACACACTCGCCCACATGCGCACGGGCGACGGCCCCCCGTACCGGGAGGCCGCCGCCCGCCGCTCCGGCCCATCGTACTCAGCCGGCGATCAGGAGCAGTGCGCTCAGCGCCGTCGCGTGCGCCAGCAGGGCGCTCCCGAACCCGCGCTTCCAGAAGAGCCATCCGAAGGCGATCGCCGGGATCAGCGCCGTCACGACCAGGAAACCGGCGGCCATGAACGCGCTCGGGAACCCGATCTGGAGGACGCCGGGCAGGTAGATCGCCCCCTGCACCACCGCGGCCACGATCACCGCCAGGACCGCCGCCCGGCCCGAGCTGACGTTGAACTCACGCAGCAGCAGCCACGCGACCGCCGTCATCAGGAACAGCCGGAGCAGCACCTCGTCGACCAGCGCCGTGGTCAGTGCGCCCGCGATCCCGGACGGCTCCACGCCACCGGCCGAGTAGAAGGGCAGCGCGATCAGCGCCATGACGACCCCCACCACCAGCGCGATGGTGACGCTGACCACCGCGTTGCCACGGCCGCCGAACGCCTTCGCGGGCCGGGGCGTCGGCATCCGGTCCAGGAGCCCCAGCGACACCGTCACCATGGGACCCGCCAGCCAGAGCGTCGCGGCCAGCGCCAGCAGTACCGCGCCCACCGAGGTGAACCGGAGCTCCAGGCCCCAGATGTGCGGCTGCTCCGCCAGGAACGCCGCCAGCAGTCCGCCAAACAACGCCGCCACGATCAGCGTGGCCACCCGCGCGTTCGACCAGCCCCGGTAGGCGTTGCGGAGCGCGCTCCACCCCAGCTCGCCGGCCAGCGCGACCAGACCGATCCCCACCAGCCACGCCACACCGCAGCCCACGATCGCCGCGGTCTTCCCGGCGTAGAGCGCCACCGACGTCATCCCGACCCAACCCGCGATCAGCCACGACACCATGAGCGCAGGGATGGCGTAGGCGGCGGCCATCCCCAGGGCCCCCAGGGTCGCCCTGCGGCTCGTACCCTCCGGCCGACCCATCCAGCCGAGCACCGCACCGTGGACGAAGCCCAGAACCGCACCCACCACGAACAGCCCCGTGCACGTCAGCAGCAGCGCATGACCGCTCAGCTGACCCATGAGCGTCATCGCCGCCACCAGGAATCCGCCCACGAGGATCCCGCCGGCGACCGACCACGCCACCGCCACCTTCCCCGGCAGCCCGATCCCCGCCTTCAGCGTGCGCCCATCGCTCCGATCATATCCCGTTTCCGTCGTCATCTCTCCCTCCCAGGTTCGTCCCGATCCCCGTCGGGCTCACGTGTCTCCACCCCCATTCAGGTACAAGGCTTGGACCGGACGAATCGGAGATTGCATAAGTCATTGAAGCTCAACGGTTTACGGGCTAATGGCAGGGTCTGGACACCCGCCCGGGACGGGCAGAATCGCGCGATTTCGCGCACCCTCGGCGCGCGATTTCGCGCGGTACCGAGTTACCGGAGGCGGGGGGTGCTGAGGAAGTGGGGGGCGGGGCCGGGGCGGTACGACGTCCTGCGGCGTGGGGTGCCGCAGCGCTGGGGGCTACAGGGTTACCGCGACGTGTCGCTCCGGAGCGGAACGGGGATCGTGGCCGAATCCGCCAGGACCTCGGGGCGGAGCTGTCGGATCACGTATGCCGCCACAGCGTCGATCTCCCGTGGGGTCAGCCGTCCGACCCCCCATTCGGGCATCCCGGGTCCGTGCCCGACGAAGATCTGCCGTCGGACGGTGTCGATGCTGGCCGCGTACGGCCAGTCGGGCGTCACGAGGGAGGGGACCTCCAGCTCCCGTTCCCGAGCATAGTCCGTGTCCCCCCGGCCGAGGGGTCCGTGGCATCGGCGGCACTCGCTGGCGAACACCAGGTTACCGATCTGGACCCGGGCGGAATCCGAGGCCCAGGCGATGGTGTCGAAGCGGGCCGCCTGGTACAGGGAGTCGGCCGTCGCGGCCCTCTCCTCTTCCCCGGGTGGGTGGAACTCGTGGTCACTGCACGCGGCCGCACCGGCGGCGAGGGCCAGGGCCGGGACCAGCGCGCGGAGCCGGGCGGCGGTCACGGGGTGGTATCCCGCCCGGGGTGGATCAGGCTGGCCCCCGGCGCCAGGGACTGGGCGCGCTCCATGGCCGAGTCGGCGGCCTCGGTGTTGCCGAGGGCCAGGTGAGCCATGTAGATGCCGAACCAGCCGGCGGCGACGTCATCGTCCGCGGCCACGGCCTCCTCGTACGCCGTGAGCGCGGCCTGGTAGTCGCCCCGTCGGTACGCTGCGTTCCCGCTGTCGAGCGCGGCGACCAGCTCGGGCGGCAGCTCCGCCCGGGTCTGCCGGACTTCATCGCCCCGGATGCTCCCGGTCTCCTGGTCGTCCGGCGGCGAGCAGGCGATGAGAAGGAGTGGGATGGCGACCAGCGCGCAGCGACGGGTCATGGCGAGTCTCCGTGGGCGAGCCCCGATCCCTGCGCCGTGAGGAACGCCTGCCGGGGGCTGGGCAGCGTATGGCAGTCGGCGCAGTTCCGACCGGGGCGGTGATCGGTCATGTCCTGGTGGCAGACGTTGCAGAAGTCGCGGGTCCGCGGGACCTGCTGGATCAGCGCGGGCGCCGCTTCGTGGCACCCGGAGCCACCGCAGCCCAGGTGCACGTCGAGGTCGTGCGCATCGTCGGCGGGCTCGGCGTGGCACGCCATGCACTCGTTGGCCGGCTCGTGATGCTCCTCGTGACACGCTGAGCAGTCCACCTCGGCGGCGGTGAGGCTGAGCCCGCCCGTGTGGCACTGCTGGCAGTCCAGACCTTCGTGGACCGCGTGGCGGAACGGGAGGCTGCGGGTGGGGCGGTTCAGGCGGCCGACGCGGATGTCCATGGTACGCCGGACCTGCGCCTGGATCGAGCGGACCTCGCTGGCCTGATGGCACCGCTGACAGCTCGTGGCCACCGGCTCCGTGTGGTGACAGGCCCGGCAGTCGCGGATGCTGGTCACCGTCAGCGCTCCGTGGCTTCGTTCCGTGCTGTGGCACGCCGTGCATTCCACGCCCTGATGCTGTGAGTGCCAGAAGGCGACGGAATCCCGCTGCGGCGCCATCGCCAGCGCCGCACCCGGCGTGGAGCCGGGCTCCGGGTGTGCGGCCAGGGCGAGCCGGGCCATGGCCGCGTCGACGGGCCCGGCCGAGGCCAGTCGGATCGGCCGTGCCGGCGCGGCCGTGACCTTCTGGGGCTCCGATGGCGCGTCCTGGAAGATCTCGGAGTGGCACGAGAGGCAGTCCTGGCCGCCGCCGTGGATCCTGAACTGGTGCGCCTCGTGGCAGGTGAGACAGTTCTCGAGCACGCCGGGGTCCAGATCGCGGTGGTACGGCGTGAGCGTGTCGGGCATGGCGTGGCACCCGGCCGTGGCGCACGACTGGGCGGCCTCCCGCGGCGTGGTCTGGGTGTGCGGGTTGTGGCACGCGCCGCACTCGGCGCCGTGCGGCTCGTCCGGGGGGAGGTTCGGCAGCATCGCCCGCATCTGGTGACAGCTCAGGCACTCCTCCGCCTCGGGCCGGAGCGACGTGGCCACCTGCCGCTCGGTGGCCGCGACCGGGATCGGGGCCGCGAAGTCGTGGCACGTAGCGCAGTGGATCGTGAGGTTCGCCATGTTGCCCAGGCGGACCTCGGTGTTCTCATGACACCCGGCCTGGCCGCACGTCTGGTCGGTGGGCGTGAACTGGTGCACCCCACTGGAATGGCACTCCACGCAATTCAGCCCTTCGAGCGCCGGGTCGTCGGAGTCCAGGTGGATGCGGTGCCCCGCCGTGTTGGCGATGATCCGCCACTCCTCGGGGTCCCCTTCGATATGGCACTCCGCGCAGATCGCGTTCGGGACGTGGGCGTGAACCCGGATGGAATCCGGCTGCTCCACGATCTGCGCCAGCCCCATCTCGCTGCGCTGCACGATGTTCGGCCGGTGACACGCCTTGCACCCCAGCCCCTGGTGGGCGCTCTGGGCGAACCGCTCGAACGGGTCCTGCATGAGGTGGCACTCGAGGCAGAACTGGTTGTCGTGCTGGACGTACTCGTAGGTCTGGTACATGAAGACGGACCCCACGCCCAGCCCCGCGACCACTGCCACGCCCAGCACCACCTTCAACCCGGTGGGCAGCGCGCGCACCCGTTCGACGATGTTGGCTATCAGTGTTCCCAGACTCATGGACCCCGAACCTATGAGACTCGACCCTTGCCTGCTAGAGGGGGCGTCGCGTCCTCATCGGCCCGAGCCACCCGCACCCTGTTCTTCCCCGCTGCCTTCGCCTCGTACATGGCGTGGTCCGCCCGTCGCAGCAGCGTCTGGACGGGATCCTGACCTTCCTGCGCGGCGGCCTTTCCGTTGGTCGCGGCCACGCCCAGCGACGCGGTAACCTTGTTCCGCAGCCGCAGCGCCGGCAGGTCCGGCCCGCGAGGCCGTTCCAGGAACGTCGCGTTGGCGATCGCCTTCCGGATCCGCTCGGCCACGGCCGCCGCCTCCTCGGCCGTGCGGTCCGGCAGCAGCACCGTGAACTCGTCGCCGCCGTACCGCGCGAGGACGGCATCCTGGTCGGCCGTGATCCTCCGCAGCAGGTACCCGATCTCCCGCAACACCTGGCTGCCCACCAGGTGGCCGTACGTGTCGTTGACCGGCTTGAAGTGGTCGAGGTCGAAGAAGACCAGGGCGCACCCCCGGCGCTGCAGCTCCTCCCGGAGCCGCACGTAGAGGTACCGGTCGTTGAACAGACCGGTCAGATCGTCGATCTTCGCCAGCTCCCTCGCGTAGCGTGCGTCCAGCGCGTTCTGGATGCTCGACGCCGTGTAGCTCGCGAAGACCTGCAGCAGGACCAGGTCCTGCTCGGTGTAGACGCCCCCGTCCCTCCGGTTCAGCAGCTCGATGGTGCCGCACACGGCGCCGCCGATCAGAATGGGTGCGGCAATGATGCTGTGGGTCTGGTACCCCGTGCTGGCGTCCAGCCGCGGGTCGAACGTGTCGTCCTCCTCGGTCCGGGCCGACAGGTGGGGCCGGCCCGTGCGGTACACGTACCCCGCCACACCGTCCATCGCGAAGATGGACTCGCCCATCAGGTCCTCGGAGGCCGGGCCGAACACGGACACGAAATGGAGCTCGTTCCGGCTCCGGTCCGCCCGCTTCGTGAGCGGGTCATCCAGGAGGATCGCCCCCGACTCCGACGGCACCAGCTCGGCCGCCTTCTGCAGGATCTGCCGGAACAGCGGCGGAAGATCCGGCTCTTCCGTCAGGGTAGACGAAGCCTTGGACCGCTGTACGAAGCGGTCGAGCTCTGCCGGTTCGAGAGAATGGAGTTCAGCCATGTTCAGGGGGTCCAGTGGGCCGGGTGGGATTCGAACCCACGACCGTCGGATTAAAAGTCCGCTGCTCTGCCAGCTGAGCTACCAGCCCGCGGCAGAAAGGTAGCGCTCACCGGGGGGCGCTTCAATCGTCGCCCCAATCCAGGGTCTCGTCGATGCTGTTCCGGGAAATGGCGTGATACATCGGCCGGGCGTCCCGGTAGATCTCCACGGCCCGCGCCCGTCCCCACTCCGTCGCCGCCAGGTCCTGGTACAGCGGACGCAGGAACTTGCGCCGGCCCTGCCGCGTCAGGAAGTCCTCCAGCGCGACGAACGCCGGCTCGTACCGGTTCGCGATCGCCAGCCGCAGCCACTCGAAGAGGATCTCCGAGTTCCCACTTTGCGTCAGCTCGAACGTGCTGTCCAGCGCCCGAAGCCGATCGTGGGGCAGATCCCGGGGCAGCGACTGCAGGAAGTGCAGCCACTCGTGCGTGCTCCAACCGGCGGTGGCGAGCTCCGCTGCCGGGGTCCCGGCGGCGAAGCGGTCGGCCTGCTCCGCGGCCAGCACGAGCGCCTCGGACTCGACGGGCGGTACGTTCTCCGGGAGCCCCGGCTCGTAGACCCACTGCCGCGGCCGGATCGCCTCCCGCCATTCGGGATTCTCCTCGAGCAGGTTCTCGTCGAGGTACGCCAGGAACTTCTCCGTCGTCATCGGCTGGAACGCGAACGTGTCGAAATACCGCCGGAGGAACGCATCGAACCGCTCGCGTCCCACCACGTGCTCGATGGTCCGGAGGAACGCGGCCCCCTTGTCGTACGCGATGGCGGTCATGCCCTCATCCGGGTCGCGGCCCGTGAGGTCGAGATGAAGCACGGTCTCACCGGACTCGTAGCCACCGAGCTCGTCCTCGATCTCGGACCGGAGCCCGGTCCGGCCCAGCTGCTCCAGCATCCGGGCGTACGCCTCGCCGTAGACCGCCTCCATGATCCGGTTCTCGATGTACGTGGTGAAGCCTTCGTTGAGCCAAAAATCGCTCCAGGTGGCGTTGGTCACCAGGTTGCCCGACCAGGAGTGGGCCAGCTCGTGGGCGATCAGGCTGACCAGCGACCGGTCGCCCGCCAGGATCGTCGGCGTGGCGAACGTCAGCCGCGGGTTCTCCATCCCGCCGAACGGGAACGACGGCGGCAGAACCAGCACGTCGTACCGGCCCCACCGGTACGGGCCGTAGAGCTCCTCCGCGGCCTCCAGCATCGCTTCCATCTCGGCGAACTCGTCCGCCGCGGCGTCCACCACCGACGGCTCCGCCCACACGCCGGTCCGGGGCCCCACCTCCCGGAAGGACAGATCGCCGATCCCCAGCGCGATCAGGTACGGCGGGATCGGCGCGTCGAGCCGGAACGCGTACCGGGTCTGCCCGTCGACCGACTCGCCCTCGGGCGTCAGCGTCTCCGCGCTCATGACCGCCACGAGCCCCTCGGGCACCGTGATGGTGGCGCTGTACGTCTGGCGGATCCCCGGACTGTCCTGCGTCGGGATCCAGGTCCGGGTAAGGATCGCCTGGCCCTGCGTGAACAGGAACGGTGCGCCGCTGGACGTCTGGGCCGGGTCCAGCCACTGGACCGCGGCGGCGCCGTCCGTGGTCCGGTACGCGATCTCCAGGTGCTCCGCCCCGGGCGGGAGCATGATCCGGAGCGGCCGTCCGAGAACGGGGTCCGGCTCGCCCAGCGTCCACTCCAGCGGCTCGCCGGTCCCGGCCACCCGGACCGCTTCGATCTCCAGCGCCCGGGTATCCAGCACGATCGCCGATGAGCCGGCCGTGCGCACGATGTCCAGCGTGGCCGTCCCGGCCAGCGTACGGGTCTCGAAATCGGCCGTCAGGTCGAGCGCTACGTGAGCGACCCGGGCCTCCTCGGCGTTCGCGTAGGAGTGCGGGTCCCGGGGCAGCTCGGGCTCGAGCCCGGTCTCCACCGTACACGCGGTCAGACCGACCGCGAGCAGCACGGGCAGGAGGGCGAATCGCACGTTCATCGTGTGTCTGCGGTTCATCGGTCTCATGTCATGGGTGGCGTTCCGGCCCGGGCCCGGGCCTGGCGGGTCCCGACCCAGCAGCCCAGGACCGCCGCCACGATCTGGGTCAGCAGCACGGCCAGCGCGGCCGTGGTATTCAGCCCGGTCCACCCGGCGCCGCCCGTGGCCACCACCACCAGGTTCAGCACGGCCCAGACGACCAGGGACGTGACGCCCAGCGCGATCCCGTGGAGGATCGGCGCCTCCACCGTCCGGTAGCCGGTGAACAGCCCGCCCACCAGGAACCCGGCGCCCACGGCGATCACGGCGCCCAGGGTGTCCCCGGTGCCCCCCATGCCGTCCATGACGCCGAGGACGATGAGGCCGAAGACGGCGGCCGATGTCACGGCCACGGACACCAGCCAGCCGCCCAGCACGCGGACGGGATGGACGTTCTGCAGGTGTTCGGTGTGCATGGTCAGTCGAGCTCGAGGGACAGCTG
>JAWVYT010000074.1:0-7934 GCA_033722595.1 Longimicrobiales bacterium | reverse complement strand
TGACCCTCGGATGAGGGCACGCTTGGGGTGAAACGGCGCGTCGACTGCGGTCGGCACCGGCGGTGGGACCCGACGCTGCGGCCGAAACGAGACAGGGTCGAGGAGGTACCCGGCATGCCACCGGGCAAACACCCGAGGCCCGGGACGATCTAGCGGATCTCGTCCCGGGCCTCTTCGCGTCCGTCCCGGTCCGACCTCTTCGCACGCGCTCGGTTCGTCACCCGCTCCGGTCGTCCGGCTCTAGCGCCTCTCCGGCCTCGAGCGTCTCCCGCACCCACTCGAAGACCGCCCGGTCCTGCTGTCTATCGTCATCGGCCCGCTTCCGCAGGGACGCCAGCGGCAGCGCCATCCTTCGGAGGCCGTCGAGACGGTCCTCGTGGCGGGCAAGGAACGCCCAGTAGAGGCGGGTCAGGGGACAGTCGTCCTCGGGGTCGAAGCGGCAGCCGCCGCAGTAGTCGCTCATCCGGTTGATATAGTTCGCCCCGGAGACGTACGGCTTGGTGGTCATGAGGTCACCGGCGGCGAAGGTCCCCATCCCCAGGACGTTGGGCTCCACGACCCAGTCGTACGCGTCGGTGTAGGCCGCCCAGAACCAGTCGGTAAGCTCCCGCGGGTCCGCGTCCAGGAGCAGGGCGATATTGGACAGCACCATGAGCCGGGTGATGTGATGGCTCCACCCTTCGTCCCAGACCTCGTCCACCACCGTGTCGAGGCACCGCAGCCCCGAGGTCGTGCCCCAGTACGCCACCGGCAGTGGGCGATCCGCGTCGAGGTGCGCCGGGGCCGCGCCCCCGTCCGCCACGCGTGGCCCCTCCCCGTCCCGCCCCGAGTCGGGCGGCTCCGCCTCGTCGGCCCGTTCCACGACCGCGATCCAGCCGCGTCCGTGCCATCGGCCGAACCCGCCGTCGCCCGGGCGCTCCCGGACGGTCGGCTCCAGCCCGGGCAGCTCACGGAACCCATCGGTGGCCTGGTGGACGTGCCGGACGAACTCGCGCCACCCCAGCACCTGGCGGATGAACCCTTCGCGGCTGGCCAGCGCGACATCGAGCCCGGCCACATCCTCGACGACATCGGCCGGCAGCAGCCGATGCAGGTTGAGGAGCGGCGAGATCCGGGTGTGGAAGAGCCCCCGCGAGGCCTCGGACATGGCGTCTTCGTACGGCCCGAAGTGGGGCATGCACTCGTCCAGGGCCCACTGCCAGAGGGCCTCGGCGTCGTCCCGGGTCGCCGGGATCCGGTCGGTACGGAGCCGGCCCGGGTGGTGGCCGAACCGGTCCTCCACCAGCGCCATCACCTCGTCCTTGACCGGATCCGACGGGAACGTGGGCGGCTCCGGCGCCGGCGGATCCCCATCCCAGAACTCCCGGTTCTCCGGGTCGAAGCTGTACTTTCCGCCCGCCGGCGACCCGTCCTCCATGAGGATCCCGGTGTCCTGCCGCACCCGGCGGTAGAACGCGTCCATCCGCCAAGGCGGCCCGTCCTGCGACGCCTCGAACTGCGCTTCCGTGGTGAGCCAGCCCTCGTGCGGCACCACCTCCACGGCGCCCTCCTCCACCAGCGGCCGCAGATCGACCCGGAGCTCCCGCTCCGCCGGCTCCATCACGCGCACCGGCCCCACCTCCGCGACGACCCCACGCAGCGCATCCCGGTAGGGCCCCGGCGACACGATGTGCCGGACGGCAACACCGCGCTCCGCCTGCTCCAGCGCGAAATGCCGGAGGTTCGCCAGCACCAGCGCCAGCTTCTGCTTGTGGTACGGGCGGCGGGCCGCCTTCCAAGGGCTCTCCACGACGACGATCCCCAGCGCGTCCGGGTCCTCCTCAGCGAGCGGCCCGATCCCGTCCGTCAGCTGGTCGTACGGGACGAACAGCCAGCGCCGGCCGGCCTCGTCCACGGCCCGGTCCTCCAGCCGCTCCAGGAAGGCGGAGCCCATCAGCCGGTCTCCACCGGACGCTCGCGCACCACCTCCTCCGGGTCCTTGTCCTCCCGCAGGCCGAGGAACCGGGGGTGCCGGAGCTTGCCGTCATCGGTCCACTCGGTGAACCCCACCTCGCCGACCAGCTCGGGCGTGATCCAGTGGGCGCCCTTCTCGGAGATGTCGCCGGGCTCGTCGAACGGCTGGGTCTCCCGCTCGAGCTCGTCCATCCGGTCCCGCAGGCGACGGAGCATGGCGTCGTCGTACCCGGTCCCCACCTTCCCGGCGTAGACCAGGTCGCCGTCCTCGTAGTACCCGACGAGGAGCGCGCCGAACCCGATCCGCTCCCCCTCGGGCTCCGTGAACCCGCCGATGACCAGCTCCTGCCGGTTCACGCACTTGAACTTCAGCCACTTCCGGGACCGGGAGTGCACGTACGCCGACGACGCGTCCTTGGCGATCAGCCCCTCCCACCCCTTCCGGCACGCCTCCTCCAGGAGCGCCTCGCCGTCCTCGTTCCGATGCGTGGCGAACCGGATCGGGTCCCGGTACTCCAGCGCCTGCCGCAGCAGGTGCTTTCGATGCCGGAGCCCGACGCCGGTCACGTCCCACCCGTCGAGGTGCATGACATCGAACAGGTAGTAGTAGACGTCCACGTCCGACCGTCGGGCCTCCTCGGCGTCCTGGATCTGGCTCCGGTCCTGGAGCTTCGAGAAGCTCGTCACGGCCCCCTCGAACGCCACCACCTCGCCGTCCACGACGAACGAGCCGTCCAGCCCCTCCAGCGCCTCGACCAGCTCCGGGTACCGGATGTTCTGGTCCTTCCGGTTTCGGGAGTAGAGCCGCACCCGGTCGCCGTCCTTGAACGCCAGCACCCGGACGCCATCCAGCTTCCGCTCGTAGATCCAGCCCGGGTCGCTGAACGGGTCGTCGGTGAGCGTGGCCAGCATCGGGTCGAGCCAGTCGGGGAACCCCTCTTCCGACAGCGCTCCGGCCGCCTCGGCGCCCAGGATCTCGCGCGGGTCCGTCACGAACGACTCACTCCCCGCGACCCGCGTCGTCGCGGGCGTCGCTCCCGTCGCCACCACCCGGGTCGCCCCCGGCCCGATCTCCAGCCTCCTCCGCCGCGACCTGGTCCACCGTCCGGCCGGTCTTCACCGACTCGGGCTCGGTGCTCACGGGGTTCCGGCGGGCATCCGCCTCCTCGTCGTCCATCTTCACCAGCAGCCACATCTCCTCGTCGCGACCTTCCATCCGGGTCAGGGCGTAGCCGCCCGCCAGCTTCCGACCGCCCTCGAGCCGGACCGTGACGTGACCGTCGGCGACCTGGTCCGCCACGCGGACCGGCTCGCCGTCGTCGTCCTCCTTGAGGTTCGTGTACGTGCCCCGATCCCAGACGATCACGGTCCCGCCGCCGTACTCCTCCTCCGCGATCACGCCCTCGAAGTCCGCGTACTCGATGGGGTGGTCCTCGGTGGGCAGCGCGAGTCGCTTGTCCGACGGGTCCGTGGACGGGCCCTTGGGGACGGCCCACGACTTGAGCACTCCGTCGGCCTCGAGCCGGAAATCGAAGTGGTGGCTGGAGGCGTCGTGCTCCTGGATCACCCAGAGCGGAGGGTCGGGGAGATCGCTCGGTCGCTCCCCGTCCGCGGCCGGCTCCCCCGTCTTCCGGAAATCTCGCTTTCCCTCGTATTCCTGTGTCGACTCGCTCATGCCCCCTCCGGATCGTCGTGGAGACCGGCGGCGCAATCGGTGTTCCAGGCGGTGCCGCCCGCCCCGCCGCCCGACCCGCAACCCTCCCGGCTGGCGCCGGCGACGACGCCATGGTATCTAGCGGTGTCACGGACGCGAGTCCCCGGCCTCTACCCCAACCCGAGAGGTGCGCAATGCCGACCGCCAACCCCGTGAACTGGTTCGAGATCCCGGCGACCGACCTGGACCGGGCCCAGTCGTTCTACGAGCACGTGCTCCAGATCGAGATGCGGCAGACCGAGATGGGTCCACTGAAGATGGCCTGGTTTCCCATGGCGGAGGGTGGGGACGGAGCCACGGGTACCCTGGTCCAGAACGAGAACTACACGCCGTCCCACGCGGGATCGATGGTGTACTTCAGTGTGGCGGATATCGACGCGACCCTCGGTCGGATCGCCGCCCACGGCGGGACGGTGCTGAATCCGAAGTCGGGCATCGGCGAGTACGGGTTCGTCGCCCATTTCGAGGACTCGGAGGGCAACCGGGTGGCACTGCACTCCGACCGGTAGCCGCGGCCGCCGGGAACGCGGCGCCCCGGAGTCGTGGGGGGGCATTGCCCGCCCCCCGCCCCATTCCATACCCTAGGGCATGCAATATACGCGACTCGGCCGCAGCGGCCTGACCGTCTCACGGCTGGCCCTCGGCTGCATGAGCTACGGCACGTCCGAGTGGCGGCCCTGGGTTTTGGATGAGGACGACGCCCGTCCCTTCTACCGGCGCGCCATCGAGGCCGGGATCAACTTCTTCGACACGGCCGACATGTACTCCCGCGGCGTGAGCGAGGAGGTCACGGGCCGTGCGCTACGGGAGTACGGCACCCGCGAGGAGCTGGTCATCGCGTCGAAGGTGTACTTCCCCATGGGCGACGGCCCGAACCGGAAGGGGCTCTCGCGGAAGCACATCGTGGAGGGGTGCGAGGCGAGCCTGCGGCGTCTGGGGATCGAGGCCATCGACCTGTACCAGATCCATCGGTTCGACGAGCACACGCCGATGGAGGAGACACTGGCGGCGCTGGACCACCTGGTCCAGGCCGGCAAGGTGCGCTATATCGGCGCGAGCTCGGGCTGGGCGTGGCAGCTGGCCCGCGCGCTCGGCCTCTCCGACCTCCGCGGCCGGGCCCGGTTCGTCTCCATGCAGAACCACTACAACCTCATCTACCGGGAGGAGGAGCGGGAGGTGATCCCGCTCTGCCGGGCGGAGGGGCTCGGGGTGATCCCGTGGTCTCCGCTCGCCCGGGGGCACCTGGCCCGCCCGGCCGACGCGTACCGCGAGCCCGTGACCGAGCGCGCGGAGACGGACGAGTACGGACAGAAGCTGTACGACGGGCCCGGCGACCGTGAGACCATCGCCGCGGTCGAGTCGGTGGCCAAGGAACGGGGCGTGTCGATGGCCGAGGTGTCGCTCGCGTGGCTCCTCGCCCAGCCCGGCGTCACGGCGCCGATCGTGGGCGCCACGAAGCCCGACCATCTCGAGGCCGCCGTACGGGCCGTGGAGCTCGAGCTGGACGCCGACGAGATCGACCGGCTGGAGGCGCCGTACCGCCCTCACGAGATCATGGGCCACTGACCCGGGCACGGTCGTGACCGTACTCCTGTTCGTCCTCGGACTCGGCCTCCTGGTCGGCGGCGCGGAGCTGCTGGTGCGCGGCGCCTCCCGGATCGCCACGCTGGCCGGCATCAGCCCGCTGGTGGTGGGGCTGACCGTCGTCGCGTTCGGAACCAGCGCTCCGGAGCTCGCCGTCACCGCGTCGGCGGCCGTGACCGGGGACCCGGACCTTGCGCTCGGCAACGTCGTGGGCAGCAACGTCCTGAACGTGCTGCTGATCCTGGGCCTGTCGGCGCTGGTCGCCCCGCTAATGGTCCAGAAGCGGCTGGTCCGCCTCGAGGTCCCGTTCATGGTGGCCGTGTCCGGCCTGGTGGTCCTCCTGAGTCTGAACCGCGTGATCTCACGCACGGAGGGAGCGGTCCTCCTGGCCGGCGGCCTCGTCTACACCGCTGTGCTGGTGCTCCAGTCCCGTCGCACGGCGCCGCCCGCCGAGGGCCGGGAGGCCGAGGCCGAGGCCACATCCGTGCCGATCAACGTGGCGCTGATCGTGTTGGGGCTGGGACTCCTGGTGCTGGGCTCCCACTGGATCGTGAACGGCGCCCGGGCCATGGCCGCGGCCTTCGGCGTGCCCGAGCTGGTGATCGGGCTGACCGTGGTGGCCGCCGGGACCTCGCTGCCGGAGCTGGCCACCTCCGTGGTGGCCAGTGTCCGGGGCCAGCGAGACATCGCCGTGGGCAACATCATCGGCAGCAATGTCTTCAACCTGCTCATCGTGCTCGGGAGCGCGTCCGTGCTCGCGCCCGGCGGCGTGGACGTGCCGACGTCGGCGCTCACGTTCGACCTGCCCGTCATGCTCGCCGTGGCGCTCGTGTGCCTGCCCATATTCATCACCGGCCTGCGGATCGACCGGCTCGAAGGGTTCATCTTCCTGGGGTTCTACGTGATCTACACCACGTACCTGGCGCTGGACGCGTCCCAGCACCACGCGCTCGACGAGCTCCGGGAAGGGATCTTCTTCGTGGCGCTGCCCCTCACGGTCCTGACGCTGATCACAGCCACGTTCCGCGGACGGCCCGAGGAGGGTCGAGGCTGACCGGGCGAAAGCCGCTCACACCCTCGCTCGCCAGCCCGTGCGCCGCGGCTATTCCGGCGTCGGCCCCGGCTCCCGGCCGTACCGGTCGGCGAGCTCCTCGATTACCTCGGGAGCGCCGATGACGGTCAGGTAGTCCCCCTCGCGGAGCCGGGTGCTCCCGTCGGGGACCCGGGCGCTCCGTCCCCGGCGGACCAGCGCCACCAGCGCGCCGGGCGGCAGCTCCGCCTCCGCCACCGTGCGGCCCACCAGACTGGGGACCTGGGCGCCCGTCAGGCGGAACGAGAACGAGCGCTCGTCCCGGAGCAGCGTCTCGCGGAGGGCGTGCTCGTCGCGTGCGTCCAGCCACAGGCCCAGGAACCCGTCCTCATCGATGTGGCTGGCCAGGTGACCGAGCAGGCGCAGGTGCTGGCCGGGCGCGCCCTCCGGGCTCAACAGGAAGATGATCGCGTGAACGCGATGGTCCTCCGAGCCCGGCCCCCCTTCGTACTCGACCCCCGCCCGCGACCGCACGAGGAGCAGCTCCGGCCGGTCCAGGTCCTCCAGCCGGGCGTGGGGCAGCGCGGCGCCTCGAGCCACGGGCAGGAAACCGGTCTCGGCCTCCTTGCGGAACTCCCCGACCAACCGCGATCCGGGAACACCCAGCGCCCGACCCAGGAGCGTAGCCGCCCGGTCGAAGATGGCGTCGAGCCCGATCCCTTCCTCGACCTCCAGCACCCGGGCGCGGGCCACCACCTCGTCGAACGGGTCGGCCTCCCGGAGCCCCTTGGACTTCACGATCCCCCGGAGCTCCATGTCCAGGTCCGTGTCCCGGCGCTGGCCGTAGTGGGCGAAGGCGTGGAAGATGGCCCCGGCCCGCCGGACCCGACGTTTCGCATAGTAGAAGTACCAGCCGATGCACAGCCCGATCAGCACCACGGCCATGAGGGCGGCGCTCGGCCCGAGCTCCGTGATGAGCCAGAGCGGCCCAAGCACGCCCAGCAGCTGGACCCACGGGTAGAGCGGAGTCCGGAACCCCGGGTCGTACGCCTCGATCCGGGCCTCTCGCATCACGATCACCGACAGGTTGACCATGGCGAACAGGAGCAGCTGGAACGCGCTGGCCAGCTTGGCCAGCCCTTCCACGTCCAGGAACACGATGGTCGCAATCATCAGGACCGCGGTGGCCATCACGCCCAGCGTGGGCGTGCCGAAGCGGCCGACCCGGGCGAACGGCGTGGGCATGAGCCGGTCCCGGGCCATAGCCAGCGGGTAGCGGGAGGCCGAAAGGATTCCCGCGTTGCCCGTGGACGCGAACGCCGCAATGGCCGCCACGACGATCAGGATCAGCCCGACCGAGCCCGGGAGCCAGTCGAAGAAGGCCGCGGCGGCGGTGGCCACGGGTGTCAGGTCCGAGCGCAGCTCGCCGGGCTCCAGCACCGCCACGATGACGAACACGCCGAGGACGTAGACCGCGGTGGCCGTGGCCAGCGACAGCGCCATCCCCAGCGGGATGTTCCGATCGGGGTCCTGCACCTCCTCGGCCACGCTGGCCACCTTCGTCAGGCCGGCGTACGAGACGAAGACGAGACCGACGGTCGCCATCAGCCCGTTGACGCCGAACGGCAGGAACGGCGTGAACTGCTCCCCGAC
>JAWVYT010000073.1:0-8043 GCA_033722595.1 Longimicrobiales bacterium | reverse complement strand
AGTTCGGCTCTCCCACGGTCACGAAGGACGGTGTGACGGTGGCGAAGGAGATCGAGCTGGATGATGCGATCGAGAACATGGGCGCCCAGATGGTGAAGGAGGTCGCGACGAAGACGAGCGACCTGGCCGGTGACGGCACCACCACGGCGACGGTTCTGGCGCAGGCGATCTTCCGCGAGGGTCTGAAGAACGTGACGGCGGGCGCGAACCCGATGAGCATCCGTCGCGGGATCGACACGGCGGTCGAGAAGGTGGTCGAGGAGCTGGCGAGCCTCTCGGTCGAGACGAAGGGCAAGAAGGAGATCGCGCAGGTCGGCGCCATCTCGGCGAACAACGACCACGAGATCGGCGAGCTGATCGCCGACGCGATGGAGAAGGTCGGCAAGGACGGCGTGATCACGGTCGAGGAGGCGAAGGGCCTCGAGACCACGCTGGAGACGGTCGAGGGCATGCAGTTCGACCGTGGCTACCTGTCGCCGTACTTCGTGACGGACTCCGAGCGGATGGAGGCCGTGCTCGAGGACGCGATGGTCCTGATCCACGACAAGAAGATCAGCGCCATGAAGGACCTGCTCCCGGTGCTGGAGAAGGTGGCGCAGCAGGGCAAGCCGCTCCTGATCATCGCGGAGGACATCGAGGGTGAGGCGCTGGCCACGCTGGTGGTCAACAAGCTGCGCGGCACCCTGAAGGTGATCGCGGTGAAGGCGCCGGGCTTCGGCGACCGCCGCAAGCAGATGCTGCAGGACATCGCGGTGCTGACCGGCGGGAACGTGATCTCCGAGGAGGTCGGGTTCAAGCTGGAGAACGCCGTGGTGGGCGACCTGGGCCAGGCGAAGCGGATCGTGGTGGACAAGGATGCCACGACCATCGTGGATGGCGCGGGTGAAGAGGAGCAGATCAAGGGGCGGATCGAGGAGATCCGTGCTGCGATCGACAAGTCCACGAGCGACTACGACCGCGAGAAGCTGCAGGAGCGGCTGGCGAAGCTGGCCGGCGGCGTGGCGGTGATCAACGTGGGCGCGGCCACCGAGACCGAGATGAAGGAGAAGAAGGCTCGGGTCGAGGACGCGCTGCACGCGACGCGCGCGGCGGTCGAGGAGGGCATCGTGCCGGGCGGCGGTGTCGCGCTGCTGCGGGCCATGATCAAGCTGGCCGACTTCCAGGTGGACAACGAGGAAGAGCAGATCGGCGTGGACATCCTGCTGCGGTCGCTGTCCGAGCCGCTCAAGCTGATCGCGAACAACGCTGGTAAGGAAGGCAGCATCGTGGTCGAGCGGGTGAAGGAGTCGGATGATGTCAACTTCGGCTACAACGCCCAGACCGATGTGTACGAGGACCTGGTCGAGGCCGGCGTGATCGACCCGACCAAGGTGACGCGTACGGCGCTGCAGAACGCCGCGTCCATCTCGAGCCTGCTGCTCACCACGGAGTGTGTGGTGGTCGAGGAGCCGGAGGAGAACGAGGGCGGTGGCGGTGGCGGCGGCATGCCTGGCGGAATGGAGGGCATGTACTAGCCGCGAGCGCCTGACACGGCTGGAAGGGACAGGCCCTGTCGCTCCCGCGAGGGACGGCAGGGCCTCCTTCTTTTGGGGGTGCGCCCTAAAGCCGGCCCCGGCGCTGCCGAAACTGGTAGCAGAAGGCCTGAACGGAAGCGGAACGGAGGAGCGGGGGCCATGGCGGAGTCTCGACGACGCGTGCTGGTAGTGGAGGACGACGAGGGCGTACGCCAGCTGGTGGCGAGGCACCTGGAGCAGAAGGGGTACGAGGTGGCGCACGCCTCGGACGCCGAGCAGGTGCTGCTCCGGATGTCGCGCGACCGGGAGCCGTTCGACCTGGTCCTGAGCGACATCCACCTGCCGGGGCTGTCCGGCGTGGAGCTGCTGCGGCTGCTGCTGACCCACTCGCCGCTGCGGCCCGTGATCATGATCACGGGGGACGCGGACGAGTCGCTGGCGCGCAGGGCGCTGGACCACGGCGCCGCGGGCTACCTGCTGAAGCCGTTCGAGCTGTTCGAGCTGGATGCCGCGGTCATGCAGGCGCTGTCCCGCCTCGAGCTGGTGGAGGCGGCCGAGGCCATGGCCCGGTCCGAGGCCGCGGACGGGCGCGAGACCGGCGGTGCGATCCCGAAGGCCTGGCTCGAGCTCGCCGACACCCGGTCGGCGGGCGGCCCGGGCCACGGCCACCGCGTGGCGCGACTGGCGGCCGCCATCGTGTCGGGGATGGACGACCCGCTCCCGGCAGAGGACCGGACCGCCGTGGACGTGGCCGCGCGGTCCCACGAGCTGGGCCGGCTCCTGGGTCCCACGGTAAGCGCCACCGAGCTGGCGAGCCGGACGGCGCAGCTGCTCTACGACCTGGGCGTGGAGTCCCGGGTGCTCCGTACCGTGAACCACCTCCGGGAGCGGTGGAACGGGAGCGGCGGGCCGAACGGGATCAGCGGCGAGGACATCCCGCTGACGTCCCGGGTGGTGGCCGCCGCGGACGCCATCGACCACGCGGCCGTGGCGCGGCTGGAGTCGGGGCGGGACCCGGCGGACGCGGTGGCGGCCGCCATCCACGAGGTCGCCGCCGAGGCCGAGCAGCGCTACGGCCCGGCAGTGGCCCGGGCCGTCCGGACCGCGTCGAGCGTGATGGAGGCGATCTGGGTGCTGACCCGGGGCCCCGCCACGCAGCAGCCGGAGCCCGAGGCGGTGGCCTCCGCCTAGATCTGGCTCGGCGCCCGGGCCGTCGGGGATGGGGCGGCCTGCCCCTCGGCCTGGTAGCGCTGGGTGTAGTCGCGGAGCATCCGGTGGGTGTTGAAGAAGGGCGCGACCTGCCGGATGCTCTCCTGCATCCGGGCCACCCAGCGGGCGGGGACGCCTGCGTCGTCCCGATCATAGAAGAGCGGTGCGACCTGCTCCTCGAGCGCCCGGTAGAGCCCCTCCTGATCCGCCCGGTCGGCGGCCTCCTGCGTGCGGACCTGATCGCCCGCCCGGCCGATCGCCCACCCCGGCGCGGGCGTGTCCTCGTCCCGGCCCCGGTACGCTTCGTCCCACCACCCGTCCAGGATGCTGAGGTTCAGCACGCCGTTCATGGCCGCCTTCATCCCGCTCGTCCCACTCGCCTCCATCGGGCGTCGCGGGTTGTTGAGCCACACGTCGGCGCCCTGGACCAGCTCACGGGCGACGTCGATCCCGTAACCGGGGACGAAGACGATGCGACCCCGGAACCGGGGATCCCGCGAGACCTCGGTGATCCGGGCGATGAGCGCCTTCCCGCCCTGGTCCTTCGGGTGCGCCTTGCCGGCGAACAGCACCTGTACGGGGCGCTCCGGGTGGTTCAGGATCGCGTCCAGCCGGTCGAGGTCGGCCAGCAGCAGCGTGGCCCGCTTGTACGTGGCGAATCGGCGGGCGAAGGCCACCGTCAGGACGTCCGCGTCGAGCTGCACGCCCGTTCGCCCGGCCACGTAGTCGACCAGCGCCCGCCGCCGGCGCCCGTGCGCTTCCCAGAGCCGGCCCGCGTCGGGCTCGGGTGTGCCCGCGTCGATGCCCATCCGGTCGGGGTCGACGCCCCAGGTGGCGGCGATCGACGGGTCGACCCAGGTGGGCACGTGGATGCCGTTCGTGATGTGGCCGATCGGGACCTCGTCCACCGGACGGTCCGGCCAGAGCCCGTGCCACATGTCCCGGGAGACCGCGCCGTGGAGGGCGCTCACGCCGTTCGTCGCCCGGGACAGCCGGATCGCCAGCACGGTCATCGTGAACGGGCCCTCGCCGGGCTCCTCGCGGCCGAGCTCCATGAGCTGGTCCAGGTCCATGCCGAGCCGATGCGCCGTCTCCGTCAGGTACCGGCCCATCAGCTCCTCGCTGAACCGGTCGTGGCCCGCCGGGACCGGCGTGTGGGTCGTGAATACGCACCGGCTGCGCGCCTCGTCGGCCGCGGCCTCGAAGTCCAGGTCCCGGCTCCGCATGATGTCGCCGGCCAGCTCCAGCGCCAGGAACGCCGAGTGCCCCTCGTTCATGTGGTACGTCCCGGGCTCCACGCCCATCTCCTGCAGCGCCCGGTACCCGCCCATCCCCAGCAGGATCTCCTGGGCGATCCGCGTCTCCTGGCCGCCGCCGTAGAGGCGGGCGGTGAGCCGTCGGTCGGCGTCGCTGTTCTCCGGGACGTCGGTATCGAGCAGGTAGAGAGGGACGCGGCCCACGTCCGCGCGCCAGACCCGGGCGGACACCGTCCGGCCGGGGTAGGGCACGAGGACTCGGAGCTCGGAGCCGTCGGCCCGGGTCACCCGACGGAGCGGCAGGTCATCGAAATCGGCCACCGGGAACGTCTCCGTCTGGCGGCCCTCGCCGTCCAGCTCCTGCTTGAAATAGCCCTCCCGGTACAGCGCTCCCACGGCCACGAGCGGGACGCCCAGGTCGCTCGCCGATTTCAGGTGGTCGCCGGCCAGCACGCCCAGCCCGCCGGAGTAGATCCGGAGGCATTCGGTTAGCCCGAACTCGGCGGAGAAGTAGGCGACGAGCGGGCCCTCGTCATCGTCCCGGCCCCCGGTCTCGCGGCGGTACCACGTGTCGTCCGCCTCGAGGTAGCTCTGGAGCTCCTGCCAGAGGGTCTCGGCCCGACGCTCGACTTCGGGGTCGGTCAGCCGGCTCGGGTCGACGCGCCGGAGCAGCGCGACCGGGTTGTGGTCCACCGCGTCCCACAGCTCGGGATCGAGGTCGCGGAAGAGCGCCCGGGTCGGGGCGTGCCAGTCCCAGCGGAGGTTGCGGGCGAGGTCGTTCAGGGTCTCGGACGACGTCATGGAATCTCGTGCACTCTGTCTCGGGTTCGGGGCCTCGCGCACGTGCGACGAGGAACAGCCACCAAAGGTACGGGCGGACGCGGGTTCTGTGAACCCGGGGGGTGGATCTCCCCGGAGCGCCTCCCGGCACTCCGTTCGGGGGCCGCCAGGACCCTGGAGCCGCCCGGCCCCCGGCGTCGGCCGGCGGGCCGGCGCCCGCTCCGGATTGACGGTCGGCCGCCGCCCGGCTATGGTTTCCCCATGAGGCACGAGACGACCACCCGGACGACGACTGCGACGACCTCCCGCGCGGGGGGTGGTTCCGTCCGGGCTCGGCCGTAACCGGCCCGAAGCGCCGACGGGACGGCCTCTCCGGAGCACGGGGAGGCCGTTTTTGTTTTGCGCCGCCCGCACGGATCGATGCGGGACCCGGGCGGGATCGCGCTGTATGTTGCGGCGGGTGCGCGCCGCGAGCCGTGGAACCGAGGAGCGAGAGCACGATGGCCGGATCGAGCGAAGAATCGAGGATCGAGGTGACGCTGCCGGACGGGACCGTCCTGGAGATGCCCGAGGGCTCCACGCCCCTGGATGTGGCCGAGCGGATCGGGCCGGGGCTGGCGAAGGCGGCGCTGGCGGGCAAGGCGAACGGCGAGATCGTCGACCTGTGCCGGCCGCTGGAGGGCGACGTCTCGCTGGAGATCGTGACGCCCCGGAGCGATGACGCGCTGGATGTCCTGCGCCATTCCGCGGCCCATATGCTGGCCACCGCCGTCCGGGAGGTCCGGCCGGGGGCCGGGATCGGCTTCGGCCCCGCCATCGAGGACGGCTTCTACTACGACTTCGAGGTGGACGAGCCGTTCACGCCGGAGGAGCTGGAGTCGATCGAGGCGGAGATGCGGAAGGTCGCGGAGGCCGACCAGGCGTTCGAGCGACGGGTCGTCTCCAAGGAGGAGGCCCGCGAGCTGTTCAGTGACGACCCGCTGAAGCTGGAGCGGCTCGAGGAGTTCGACGACGACGAGATCATCACCGTCTACCGGAACGGCCCCTTCCTGGACCTCTGCCGCGGGCCGCACATGAAGCGGACGGGCGAGGTGAAGCACTTCCGGCTGCTGAATACCGCGGGCGCGTACTGGCGGGGTGACGAGAGCCGCCAGATGCTCCAGCGGATCTACGGGACCGCATGGAAGACCGAGCAGGAGCTGGAGGACCACCTCCAGCGGCTCGAGGAGGCCCGGAGGCGGGACCATCGGAAGCTCGGCCGGCAGCTCCAGCTCTTCCTGTTCCACCCGTGGAGCCCCGGCAGCCCGTTCTGGACCGACCGGGGCACGACCGTCTACCACGAGCTGGTCGGCTGGATGCGGGACGTGCTCGCCGAGAACGGATACCGGCAGGTGAAGACACCGCTCCTGTACAACAAGGAGCTGTGGGAGCTGTCCGGGCACTGGGGCAAGTACCGGGAGAACATGTTCCTGGTCCTGGACCGGGAGTCGGAAGAGCACGAGTACGGGCTCAAGCCGATGAACTGCCCGAGCCACCACCTGCTGTACGACGCCGGGCAGCACAGCTACCGCGACCTGCCGCTCCGGTTCGCCACACAGGACGTGCTGCACCGCAACGAGGTCTCCGGCGCGCTGGGCGGGCTGACCCGCGTCCGCCAGTTCCAGCAGGACGACGCCCACGTCTACCTGACCGACGACCAGGTCCCCGCCGAGGTCCAGCGGATGGTGGACCTGGTGGACTACTTCTACGGCACGCTCGGGCTCGGCTACACGGCCAAGTTCGCCACTCGCCCGGAGCAGCGGATCGGGTCCGACGAGATGTGGGACCGCGCCGAGTCGTCGCTCCGGTCCGCGCTGGACGCCACCGGGCTCGCGTACGAGTTGAAGGAGGGCGATGGCGCGTTCTACGGCCCCAAGATCGACTTCGACGTGGTCGACGCGCTGGGCCGGGAGTGGCAGCTGGGCACGATCCAGCTCGACTACGCGGCCGCCGAGCGGTTCGACCTCACCTACACCGGCGAGGACAACGCAGAGCACCGGCCCGTGGTCATCCACCGCGCGATCTTCGGCTCGTTCGAGCGATTCCTCGCGATCCTCGTCGAGCACTACGCCGGCGCGTTCCCGACCTGGCTCGCGCCCGAACAGGTGCGCGTGCTGCCCATCACCGACGACCAGGCCGACGACGGCCGGGAGCTGGTCCGGATGCTCGTCGACCGGGGCATCCGCGCGTCGCTGGACGATCGCTCCGAGACCCTCGGCTACCGGATCCGGGACGGGGAGACCATGAAGGTGCCGTACATGGCCGTGATCGGGGAACGCGAGGTCGAGGCCGGGACCGTCGCCGTGCGCAGGCAGGGGGCGGGCAAGAAGCAGGACGTGATGGACCGGGAGGAGTTCGCGGCCCGACTGGTGGAGGAGGTCGAGGGGAAGGCGCTGTAGGGCAGAGGGGGTGGACGCGGCCGCTGGCCGCAAGCCGCTCGCGCTGCTCGCAACTGGCGGCGCGAACCGCGTATCTGCAGCGATTCAAGGGGGTGGGCGCGCCGCAACTCGCCGGCTGCGCCGGCAACGCGCTCGGAGCTGCGCTCCTCGCAAGACGCTCGGCCCGTCGGGCCTCGCAGCCCGCCTCGCTTCGCTCGGACAACCCGCTCGGAGCTTTGCTTCTCGCAAACCGCTCACTGCGTTCGCAGGCCGCTCCGGCCGTGGCCTTCGCAGGCGCTCGGTCCACAGGACCTCGCACCGAGGCTCGCTTCGCTCGCCCTGCGCCGCCCGTCCGAGGTCGCGGTCCTTGCGAGCGGCTCCGCCGCGAGCGCCTGCGTGCGGCCCCCGGCCGCCACGCGGTTTGCCGAGCGAAGCGAGGCGGTCTGCCGGCGCAGCCGGCGGGTTGCGCCCGCAGGGCGCGGTCTGCGAAACGAAGTGAGCCCATTGCGGCCGCAGGCCGCGGGTTGCCCGGGTCCACGCGCTCCTTCGAAATGCCCGGGCGGAGCTCCCGGGCGCCATGCGAGCCCGGAGGCGAGCGAGTTGCCCGCGCAGCGGGCGGGTTGCGAGCGCAGCGAGCTCCCGGTTGACCGCACCCACCACCCCCTTTATCTTCCGCACCGACAACAAGAAGAAGCGAGGCCCCGGTTGCCGGGCCTCCACCTTTCGGTCCGCACAGCGGTACCGCCGGGTTCGATGGCAGCGCGCCCCGGAGGGCGTATGCCTGCATCGGGCCCGCAAGAGGATGCGGGCCTTTTTTTCTGGCCGGAGACGGAGGTCGAGGAGATAGCTACCGAGAAGCGGGTGCGT
>JAWVYT010000072.1:0-8070 GCA_033722595.1 Longimicrobiales bacterium | reverse complement strand
GGTGAAGATCACCAGCGTATTCTCCGCGAGGCCCTCCTCTTCCAGCGCGTCCAGGACCCGGCCCACGCTCCAGTCCAACTCCTCGATCACGTCGCCGTACAGCCCCCGGCTGCTCACGCCGGCGAACTCCGGCGAGGTGAACAGCGGAATATGGGGCATGGAGTGGGCCAGGTAAACGAAGAACGGACCGTCCCGGTTGGCCCGGATGAAGCGCACCGCCTCCTCCGTGTACCGTCGGGTCAGGAGCGTCTGGTCCGCCGGCTGCTCGATGACGTTCCGGTTCCGGTAGAGAGGCAGATCCCAGTACCCCTCCGTACCCTCCACACCGTCCACCCAGTCCATGTCGTTCGAGTACGGAAGACCGTAAAAGAGGTCGAACCCCTGTTGGGTCGGTAGATACGGCGCATGATCCCCCAGGTGCCACTTCCCGATCGCCGCCGTGGCGTATCCCGCCTCCCGGAGCACCTCGGCAATGGTCACCTCCTCCGGAGGAAGGCCCTGCTCGCTCCCGGGAAAGAGGACCCGCCCCGGGATCAGTCCCTGCGTGATCCCCGTTCGCACCGGGTACCGACCCGTGAGCAGCGCCGCCCGGCTCGGCGAGCAGACCGGCGACCCCACGTAGAACTGCGTGAACCGCATCCCCTCGACTGCCGCCCGGTCCATCCGCGGCGTCCGGATCGTCGGATGCCCGTAGGCCCCCAGGTCGCCGTACCCCATGTCGTCCGCGAAGATGATCACCAGGTTCGGAAGGGACTCCGCCGCCTGCGCAGGCAGGGCACCGGCGGCGGCCAGGAGCAGTCCGGCCGACAGGATCGCGGAAACGAAGACTCGGGGCATGGTGCGGCGCGTGCGGGGGAACGGCGGGCAATGGCCTCCTATGGTACGCATTCTTTCCGTAAACGGAAAGACGCCGGCCCCGGCCCCGCTCCCCAGACGACCGACGTGTAGCGTCCGCGCAACGGTTGTCTCCCCGGCACCATGTGATCCGCAGCCCACGGCCTGGCGGAACGAACGCCGTAAGATGTTGCCGCTTATTGGTTTATCCCATATCGAGGCGGTCCCGGCTCCGGACGTGCACGACCCGGAGACGAGGGCCACCGTCTCCCCGTGGAATCCTCGGAGCGGTCAACTGCTGGCAGCGAACCACGGTGAGGGAAGCGTGATTTACCACAACGGTCTGAACGGGACATCCCCGAAGGGGCGTCCCGGTCCCCGGTCCCTGATTGCGAGCTTTCTGCGGGGCTACAGCTGGGAGCCGTCGTCGGTGTTCGATGAGCCGGGCGGTGTAAGCGTTGTGACGGACCTTCGGGAGCCGGTCGGCGAGTCCCCGGATCGTCGGGATCCGGACGGTTCCGTACAGGCGGCTGGCGAGCGGTTCCGGGAGCACCTGGAGCGGTACCTGGGCGCCCTCCAGGAGCATCGGCGGACGGGGTCGGACCCGGTGACGCCCGAGTCGCTCTATTTCGTGGATGGTGTGCCGGAGGCCCTGCGGGAGATCGTGGGGTTCCGGATGCGCGGCCACGCCCGGGCGATGATGGGAGCGTTCATCCTTCCGCGCCACCATCGGTCGGCGGTTCCCAACGGGCGGCCGTCCCTGGCTTCCTTCCTCTCGAAGCCGCCCCGGAGCATCGGCTACGCCGTGGAGCCGACGGCGCCGGGCCAGATCACCATCTTTCTTCCGGATCTGACCGAGTCGATCCCTGATTTCATGGAACGGCTCCGGGGTCAGGGCGGATCGGCCATCAACGTGGACGCCAATGTTATCGACATCGCGTTCGACCTGCGCCTGTCCAACCCGTCGGAGATCCGCAAGCACTCCCACGCGGTGGCCCGTCCCGCACGCAGCGTCTTCCGGACCATCGGGGGGCACGTGGTGTCCGGGGTCTCGGTGGGGCTCCAGCAGACGCTCCACAAGGAGGACCGGTTCGTGGCTCTGGCGGCAGCGGTCCAGCACCGTCCTTCGGGCGACATTCCGCTGCCGACGCTGGCCGTGAACCGGAGCATCCTGGCGCTCCAGAGCCCTCTGGGCGATCAGGCGGTCGACGGCGCTGTTCGCTCCACCCTGGCCTTCCACCCGGACACGGCGTCGGACGAGCACCTGCTCGGGCCCTGCTACGAGCGGATGATGGGAACGAGCACCCAGGGCCTTACCCTGGCCGGGTGAACCGGCGCCTCGGACGGTCGCGCCGCGAGCTCAGGCCGGGACCCGCGGCGGTGTCCCCTCAAGCCTTTGATACATCTCCACGAGCTCCCGGCCCCGCTGATCCCAGCCGTAGCCGGCCTCCACGGTCTTCCGGCCGCCTTCCCCGAGGCGGCGTCGGAGCTCCCGGTCCTCCAACACATCCAGGACCGCCCGGGCGAACGCCGCCGGATCGTCGCGGATCAGGAGGTTCCGGCCGTCCACCGCATCCAGACCGCCGCAGCCGGCGGAAGTGCTGACCACGGCCTTGCCCATGGCCCACGCCTGCAGGAGTCGGGTCTGGGCGCCTTCGTGCCGACGGGGGATCACGTAGCACGCCACCGGTCGGACCACCGGCCGTATGTCCTCCACGTATCCCGTCACGTCGATCCCACGGCGCCGGTACTCGGCCCGATCGCCTTCCCGCGCCGGACCGATCCAGCTGATGGGCTCCAGCGCCTGGACGCCGCTGGACGCCCGCAGCTTCGGCAGGATATCGGAGGTGAAATACTCCAGCGCGTCCCGGTCGGCCCGGCTGCGCGTCCCGCCCACGTAGGCTAGGCCGTGACCGGTGCCGGAGGCGGGCCGGAAGTGCCGGAGGTCGATGGCCGGCGGTACGACCTCGACCCGCGCCCCCGGCACCCGCTCGAGCAGCGCGTCGCGCCGGCTCTCGAACGGAACGAGCGTCACGGCGACCCGCGCCAGAGCCCTCCCCAGATCGGCGGAAGCCGACTGCTCCCCGCCTCCGGGCTCGTGGCCGCCCTCTTCGCCGCGTCCGATCGCGTCCGCGCGAATCGGCTCGTCATGAACCAGGACCACGGTCCGGTCGGCGAGCATCGGCAGGTACTCGTGCAGCCGGATCGAGTCGACGTGCACGATCCGCGGGTCGCGTTCGAACACCGTCTCCACCACCCGGCGACGGTATCGCCGGTCCGCGTAGGTACCGGGGGCCGGGCTGCCCGAGACGCGGCTCCAGAGCCTGGCCGCCCGACGGAGGAGGCCGGACTCGTCCGGCATCGGGACCAGCTGCAGGTGGGCCATCGCTTCGAGCCGACGCACCCGGTCATCCAGCGGCATCTGGGTCGGATCATCCGGCTGCCGGAAACAAAGAGCGTCGATCTCGTAGCGACGCCCGAGGGCCCGCAGCGTGTAATAGCCGCGGAGCGCCGCTCCCCGATCCGGCGGGTAGGGGAGCGTGGGCCCCAGGAAGAGCAGGCGAGGACGCACCGTGTGACCGTCGTGTTGCATGCGATCAAGATATCGCGACCGGCGCCCGAGGTGTACGGGGGCCCCGGGCCCCGCCGGACGGCGGCCCTGGCGACCTACCAGCGGGCGCACGATGAAACTATGTTGCGGCTCGTCCCCGGGCCGCGAGCTTCGGGGCCAGAGATCGTTTCGGGGCGTGGCGCAGTCCGGTAGCGCACCTGCTTTGGGAGCAGGGGGTCGCCGGTTCGAATCCGGCCGCCCCGACCTACTCTAGCGTGAGGCATCGCGACGGTTCAGCCGTCCGGTGCCTCACTCGCATCGGGGCGGTTTCCACCCGATATGCCCCGATCGTGTCCAGGGTCACCGGGAGGGCGTCAGGGTAGGTCCCGGTTCTCCGCCACGGATCCGCGAAGGGGGGCGGGTCATCTGAGCGAAGAACATCCATGGCGGGACCGCCATACGGGATCGCGCCACCCGCCGGTGACAGAATCCCGCCGGCTCGCACGTTCATCCGGCGAGGAGAGGCGATGACCGGACACACGATGCCACCGATTTCCGCGCTCGCAACCGCACTCGTCATGTGTGGGGGCACGGCCGCGTGCGACTCCGACCCGGTCCTGCCTCCGCCCGGGAGCGCTATCCTCATCGACTTCGACGCCTCTCAGGAGCTCTGGCCGAAGGACGGATGGGATTTCGGCGCCGCGACCGTGATCGACGACGAGTTCCTCGAGATCCAGGTTTCCTTCGCTGGCGGCTGCCGGCCCCACGACTTCTGGCTCGTGGCCGTCCGGGGGTTCCACTACCTGCCGACCGCGGGACCCACCCCCACCGTCGCTGTGCCCATCCTGCTGGCTCACGACGCTCACGGCGATCCGTGCGAAGCATACCTCACCGAGACGTCGCGCTTCGACCTCCAGCCCCTCCGCGACGTCTTCGAGGCCCAGTCCGGCGGCCGAACCGGCCGCGTGATCCTCCGCATTCCCATGGGGCAGGGGGCCGCCGATACCACCTCCATCGACTACTTCATCCGCTAGGAGACGACTATGCGCACCCTCGTCGCGCTCGCGGTCCTCGGCGTCGTAGCCGGAACCATGCTGGCCTCCCTCGAAATGCTCGGTCGGGCCTCCCGCGAGCGACCGGTCCGCCCCTGGATGCCGTAGACTTCCACCCGCAGCCCCACCCATGACCGGACGGAGCGCGCTCGCGCACCGCGGCCCCTCGGAACCTCCTCTTGACACCGGGGGTACCTCCCGGTAGCATTCGACCGGTCGGTCTAACCACGCAGTCTACAGGGGGCGAATGGCCCGGGCACGGTTCGACAACCTGGAGCCGGAGCGGCAGGAGACGATTCTGGCTGCGGCGGCCGACGAGTTCGCGGCCCACGGCTATTCCGGCGCATCGCTGAACCGGATCATCGAGGCGGCCGGCATCAGCAAGGGCTCGCTCTACTATTACTTCGACGACAAGGCGGATCTGTTCGCTTCCGTCGTGGAGGCGGCCATGGAGCGGCTGAGCCGGGTCATGGAGGGGCTCTCGCTGGAGGACCTCGATCGGACGAACTTCTGGGCCCGGGTCCGGGAGGTGGGCCTGCGCTCGATCGACCTGATGAAGGAGGACACCTGGGACGTGCGCCTGGCCATGGCGTTCCCGCGGCTGCGGGACGAGCCGGAGGCGGGGGAGGGCGTGCGGCCCATGCTGGAATGGAGTCGGGACTTCACGACGAGTCTCCTGCGTCGGGGCCGGGAGCTCCGGGTGGTGCGTCGTGACCTCCCGCTGGAGCTGCTGGTGGAGATCACGCTGGCGGCGGACGAGGCCGGTGACCGGTGGCTGGTGGAGCACCTGGACGAGTACGGGGACCCGGAAAGGCTGCGGAAGCTGATGGAAGCCCGGATCGACCTCCTCCGTGACATGCTGGACGCCGAGAACGAGGGTTGGCCATGAGAGCGGGCTCGGGGATGAGAACGAGATCAGCGCGTGCTTGCGCGTTGCGTGCCGTCGTCGCTGCCACGGCTCTGGTCCTCACGGCACCGCTCCCGGGCGGATCCGGGCTCGCGGCGCAGCAGCTGCCCTCGATCGACGAGGTCATCGACCACCTGGACGAGCTGTACCGGTCCGAGTCGTCGCACTCGGTGATGACCATGACGGTGGTGCGGGAGCGGGGGACGCGCGAGCTGACGCTGGAGAGCTGGACGAAGGGCGAGGAGGAAGCGCTGGTGGTCATCCGGTCGCCGGCCCGGGAGGCCGGGACGGCGACACTCATGACGGAGGAGGGGCTCTGGAACTACGCGCCCCGGGCGGATCGTCTGATCCGGATCCCGACGGGTCTGCTGTCCGAGAGCTGGATGGGGAGCCACTTCACCAACGACGACCTCATGCGGGAGACGCGCTACGACGTGGACTACGACGCGGAGCTCTCGTGGGTGGACCGGGAGGGTGAGCGCTACCTGCAGGTCACCATGACGCCGAAGCCCGACGCGCCCGTCGTCTACACGCGCATCGAGTTCCTGCTCACGCCGGACGACTGGATCCCGGTCCGGGAGGAGTTCTACGACGAGGGGGAGCGGGTCCGTACCATGACCTTCGACCGGGTCGAGCGGGTCGGCGGCAGGCCGATCCCGATGCGGATGACGCTGCGGCCTGTCGACGAGCCGGACGAGCGCACGGTGGTCGAGTACGAGCAGCTGGAGTTCGACGTGGAGATCGCTGACGACCTGTTCACCCGGCGCGGGCTGCGTCGGGTCGCGGGATGATCGCGATCAAGCTGGGTCTGCGGAACCTCTTCAGGAACCGCTGGCGCAGCGGGCTGACACTGGCCGCGGTGGCCGTCGCCGTCGGGCTCATGGTCTGGACCCTGGGCTTCTACGAGGGCTGGATCCAGCAGCTCGTGCGGGGCGCCACGGCCGTCAGCACCACGCAGGCCCAGATCCACACGGCCGGCTACATCGAGGCGCCCCGGGTCTACCGGACCTTCACCATGGGCGAGGACCGGCTCCGACGGATCGTGAACCTCCGTGGCGTGGACGCGGTGAGCCCCCGCGTCGAGCTGGCGGGCCTGATCGGGAACGAGGAGCGCTCGCAGGTTGCCCGCTTCCTGGGGGTCCGACCGGAGCTGGAGGCGGCGGCCACGCCCGTCACCGATGGGATCCTCGAAGGCCGCTGGCTCGCCGGGTCGCCACCGGAGTACCCCGCCCCCCGGGAGATCGTGCTGGGGGAGGGGCTGGCCCGACGGCTCCGGGTCGACATCGGGGCGGAGCTGGTCGTCTTCCTCGAGGCGGCGGACGGCTCGCTGGGGAACGAGCTGCTGGAGGTCGTGGGGATCCTCCGCACGCAGAACACCGAGATCGACCGGATGACCGGGTACCTGCACCTCGAGGACGCGCAGTACCTGGCCGCGCTGGGCGACGGGGTCCACGAAGTGGCCATCCGGGCCGAGGACCCGAGCCGGGCCCGGGCGATCGCCGACACCGTGGCCGCGACGCTGAGGATCCGGCCCGGGGCTCCAGAGGAAGGGGCCGTCGAGCGGGGCGAGGTCGACGGGGACGCCCTCGTCGTCCGACCGTGGCAGGAGATCATGCCGTCCATGGCGCAGATGGTGGTCCTCTTCCGCCAGTCGTACGCCTTCATGTACCTCATCATCTACCTGGTCGCGGCCATCGGGATCCTGAATACACAGCGGATGAGCGCGCTCGAGCGGAAGCGCGAGTTCGGCGTGATGATGGCCATCGGGATGCGGCCCCGGCGGATGTTCCGGACGCTCGTGGTCGAGACGCTGGTCCTCGGCACCGTGGGCGCCCTCATCGGGGCCGTCGGCGGCGCGGCGTTGACCTGGTACCACGCCACGGCCGGCTTCGACATGACCCTGTTCACCGACCAGGCCACCTTCTCCATGATGGGCGTGGCCTTCTCCGAGCGGATCTACTTCGAGCTGTACCCCGGCGCGGTGGTCGAGCCCGTGGCGGTCATGCTGGTCGTGGCGCTGCTCAGCGGGCTGTGGCCCGCCGTCAAATCGGCCCGGATCGATCCGGCGCCCACCATCGCGGGGCGGGCGTGATGCTGCTCAAGCTCGCGTGGCGGAACCTGTGGCGACACCGGACCCGCACGATCATCATGACCTCGGCCGTGGCGCTGGCGTACGCCCTCATGCTCTTCGGGATGGGCGTCGGCGACGACGGGCACACCCGCATGCTCCGGGAGGCCGCCGAGGCCGCCGGGGGCGATGTGCTGGTGCACGGTGCGGGGTACTGGGAGACCCGGGCCAGCGACCTCGTCATCGAGGGCGGCGACCGGGTGCTGGAGACGGTCCGGTCCGTGGAGGGCGTGGCCACCGCGTTCCCGCGGGTCCTGATCAACGGCCTCGTCAGCACGTCGGCGGACAACCAGCCGGTGCTGCTCCAGGGCATCGACCCGGAGCTCGAGCCGATCCTCCACGACTACCCGGACGACCTCATCGCCGGGACCTGGTTCGATGGTGAGCGGGATGACCCGCTCATTCTGGGCGCCCGGCTCGCGGAGCGGCTGGAGCTCGAGATCGGCGACCGGGTCGTGCTGACGGCCAGCGACCCGGAGGGCGAGATGACCCGGGCCCTCTTCCACCTGACCGGCGTGCTGGAGTCGGGGATCCGGGAGATGGACGAGAGCTTCGGGCTGACCACGGTGCGGGCGGCCCGACGGGCCCTGGGCGATGG
>JAWVYT010000071.1:0-8090 GCA_033722595.1 Longimicrobiales bacterium | reverse complement strand
GGGCGGCTGGGCCCGACTCGACGGCCGGACCGTCATGGTCATCGGGCACCAGCGGGGCCGGGACATGAAGGAGAACCTGCACCGGAACTTCGGCATGCCCCACCCCGAAGGGTACCGGAAGGCGCTCCGGCTGATGCACCAGGCGGAGAAGTTCGGCCATCCCGTCATCACGCTCATCGACACGCCGGGCGCGTACCCCGGGATGGGCGCGGAGGAGCGAGGCCAGGCCGAGGCCATCGCCCGGAACCTCCGGGAGATGGCCGGGCTCGCGGTCCCCACCGTCTCGGTGGTCATCGGCGAGGGCGGGAGCGGCGGCGCGCTGGCGCTGGGCGTCACCGACCGGATCCTCATGTTCGAGAACGCGATCTACAGCGTGATCACCGCCGAGGGGTGCGCGGCGATCCTGTGGAAGACGGCCGAAGCGAAGGACAAGGCCGCCGCAGCGCTGAAGCTCACGGCGCCCGACCTGGAGAAGCTCGGCGTGGTCGACGAGGTCATCGAGGAGCCCACAGGCGGCGCCCACGCCGACTGGGACGGAGCGGCCGCGAACCTGAAGGCCGCGCTGCTCCGGCACCTGTCGGAGCTGGTGGGGCTGGACCCGGAGGAGCGGCGTCGCCGGCGCTGGGCGAAGTACGAGGCCATGGGCGAGTGGCGGGAGCCGACGCCGGAGGGCGAGCCGGCGCCGGAGCCCGAGCCGATCGCCGAGTAGCCCGCAACGGGAGGGCACGACCGTGCATATCGTCGAGGTCAGCTTCAAGGGCAACCGTCGGGACTACTTCGCCGCCGAGGGCGAGATGGCCCCGGTGGACGCGCACGTCATCGTGGAGGCCGACCGCGGCGAGGACCTGGGCCGGGTCACGGCCGCCGGAGCGGTCGCCGAGCGCAAGTGCACCGGCTGCTCCACCGGGTGCGCCGCACCGACGCCCACCAAGCGGGTCCTCCGCACGGCGCGCGACGAGGAGGTCAACCGGGCGATGGCGCTCCGGGCCGACGAGCCCCGCGTCCGCCGGCTCACCCGAGAGAAGGTCCAGAAGCACGAGCTCAAGATGAAGGTGAGTGAGGCCGAGTGGCAGTTCGACCGGAACAAGCTCACCATCTACTTCACCGCCGACCGGCGCGTCGACTTCCGGGAGCTGGTCAAGGACCTGGCGCGCACGTTCCGGACGCGGATCGAGCTGAAGCAGATCGGCGTCCGCGATGAGGCCGCCCTGCTGGGCGGCGTCGGCCGGTGCGGCCGCGAGCTGTGCTGCTCCACCTGGCTGCGGGAGCTCAAGCCCGTGAGCCTCCAGCTGGCGAAGGACCAGCGGCTGAGTCTGAACCCGGCCCAGATCTCCGGCTGCTGCGGCCGTCTCATGTGCTGCCTGACCTACGAGCATTCGGCGTACGTCGAGGCCCGGAAGCGGTTCCCCCGGGAGGGCAAGTGGCTCAACACCGCCCGGGGCCGCGAGCGGGTCATCGCGGTTGACATCTGGCGGGAACGCGTCATGCTCAAGGACGAGGACGGCGAGCGGCGCAACGTGCCCCTCGCCGAGCTCAAGTCCGAGGTGGAGGGCGAGTCTCCCCTCGGCAGGAGACGGTCCGGCGACCGCGAGACGAACAGCGACGGAACGGACGGCGACGCGTGAGGGAGAAGCAGCGCTTCTATATCACCACGGCCATCGACTACGCCAACGGTGCGCCGCACATGGGGCACGCACTGGAGAAGATCGGGGCCGATGCCATGGCCCGGTACCGGCGGCTCAAGGACGAGGACGTGCACTACGTCATCGGGATGGACGAGCACGGCCAGAAGGTGCTCCAGAGCGCCGAGGAGCGCGGGATCGGGCCCCAGGAGTGGGTCGACGCGCTCGCGGACGAGTTCCGCGCCGCCTGGGACCGCCTCCACATCGCCAACAACGACTTCATCCGGACCACCGAGGACCGCCACCACCGGGCGGCCCAGGAGATGGTCCGCCGGATCCAGGCCAGCGACGACCTCTACACCGACACATACGCGGGCTACTACTGCATCGGCTGCGAGGCGTACAAGAGCGAGGACGAGCTGGAGGCGCGCCAGGCGGTCTCCGAGCACGTGGCCACCGACGCCGGTCCGGAGCGGGCTGCGGGGCTCTTCTGCCCGCTCCACCCGCAGCGGGAGCTCCAGTGGATGGAGGAGGAGAACTGGTTCTTCCGCCTCTCTCGCTACGAGGACCGGCTGCTGGACCTGCTGGACGAGCGCCCGGAGTTCGTGCAGCCCGAGAGCCGACGGAACGAGGTGCGTCGCGTGATCGAGGGCGGACTGGAGGACATCTCCGTCTCGCGCGGCCGACTCCCGTGGGGCGTCCCCTGGCCCGACGACCCGGACCACGTCATCTACGTCTGGCTCGAGGCGCTCAGCAACTACCTCTCCGCCACCGGGTTCCCCGACGAGAGCTACGTGCGGTACTGGCCCGCCGACTACCACGTGATCGGCAAGGACATCACACGGTTCCACTGCATCTACTGGCCCGCGTTCCTCATGAGCGCCGGCCTCGAGCTCCCGGGCACCGTCTGGGCCCACGGCTTCATCAACTTCGGCGGCGGCAAGATGTCGAAGTCCTCGGGCGTGGCCGCGAGCCTCGACGACGCCATCGCCCGCCACGGACCCGATGCCCTGCGCTACTACCTCCTGCGCGACATCCCCTGGGACGGCGATGGCGACTTCGCCTGGGAGCGCTTCGACGACGTCTACACCGCCGAGCTGGCCAACGACCTCGGCAACCTGGCGAACCGCAGCCTGTCCATGATCGAGCGCTACCGCGACGGCGTAGTCCCCGACGGCGCCACGACCTCGCTCGACGAGCGGCTCCCGGACATCCTCGTCCGCTACCGCGCCGCCATGGACGGCGACCTCCTCCACCAGGGGATCACCACCGCCATGGAGCTGACCAGCGCCGCGAACGCCTTCGTGGAGGAGCAGGCGCCGTGGAGCCAGGCCAAGGACCCGGACCAGGCCGACGCCCTGGACGCCACGCTGGCCGGGCTCGCCCGCGGACTCGCCGCCCTGGCGACCCTGCTCCACCCGTTCATGCCCGCCAAGATGGAGCAGCTCGCCCGATCGCTCGGGCTCGACGCCGTCCCGCTCCTCGCCGACGTGGTCGATCTGGACCCCGCCGGCCGCGCCGTGACCCGGGGCGATGTCCTCTTCCCGCGCCCTGATCGGAAATAGCTTCCCTCCGACGGAAAAAATGTGTATGCACCGATGCAACACATCGATCGTCGGGTGGCTCCGAGCACGACCCGTAAATTGTTATGGTACAATAGCTTGGGTTCGCCGCGCGTACGCAGGGTATGTCGCTTGCGGACAGAAGACCGTGCTGGATGATCTTGACGGTTGTAGAAACGAGTCCGTATCGTAGCCCTCCGGTCTTCGGACCGGGCGGAAATCGAGACCACCGAACACACCCCCACTTATGGCAGATCGACGTCACTGGACGCTGATGGTCGTATCGGACGACGATACGGGGCTCCGGCAGTATCGGGTCTCGCGTCGGGGTCTGTATACGGGCGTCGTGCTGGGTGTCCTCGCGGTCGTGCTGATGGCGGGTTTCTCCATCGGGTTCTTCCTGCAGGAGAGTCAGCGTCAGGAGGCGCAGCGCCTGACGGAGGCGAACGCGCTCCTGATGCAGGAGATGGATGAGATCCGGACGGAGATGTCGGCGCTGGAGTCGACGCTGGGGCAGCTGTCGGAGAAGGACGAGCGGTACCGTCTGCTGGCGAATCTGGAGCCGCTGGACGAGGACGTGAAGCTCGCCGGTATCGGTGGTCCGGGCTCGCAGACCGTGGAGGAGAACGCCCTCTGGAACGTGGATCAGTCGCTGGCGGAGCTGTCGTTCGGCACGTCGCAGGAGCTGAACACGCTGATCCGTCGGGCCGAGCTGCTGTCGTCGAGCTGGAACGAGGCGACGGACGCCATGGCGGATCAGGTCGACGAGTGGGAGCGTACGCCGTCGATCCTGCCCACGGGCGAGGAGCAGAGCTACGTCTCGAGCGGGTTCTCTCGGGACCGGCTGCACCCGATCCTGAACGTCCGGCGTCCCCATGACGGGATCGATATCGTGGCCCGTCGGGGCACGCCGGTGGTGGCCGCGGCCAAGGGCCGGATCCTGTACGCGGGGAACACCGGTGGCGACTACGGCTACATGGTGGACATCGACCACGGCAACGGCGTGATCACGCGCTACGCGCACCTGGCGCAGAACAGTGTGGTGGTGCGCCGGGGCCAGAGCGTGGAGCGGTGGCAGAAGATCGCCGAGGTCGGCTCCACGGGTCTGGTGACGAGCCCGAGCATCCACTACGAGGTCATCGTGAACGGGCGTGCCCGTGACCCGGACGACTTCGTGCTGTCGGACGTCATCCGGTTCTAACGCAGGGGTACAGCGCCCTGTGAGACCCCGCCCCGGGAGGTGCCGCCTTCCCGGGGCGATCTCGTTCTGCTGCATCGCATGCTGACACTCCTCCTCGCGGCCGTCGTGGCCGTCCCCCAGTCGCCGCTGTCGACGGACCGGGTCGCGCTGGACTCGGAGCTCGATCTCCGGGTGCACCGTCAGACGTCCCCGCTCGTGGCGCTCCGCCTCTCCTCGCCGGTCCCGACGGGCCTGCCCGAGGGGTCGGTCGAGCTGCTCCAGGAGCTGGCCCGGGCGGACACGGAGGCGCTGGCGCACCGGTTCGGCGTCGCGCTGGAGCTCCGCCACGACCCGGGCCGTGCCGTGATCACCGTGAGCGGCCCGGAGGCCGCCTTCGACGCCATGGCCGCGATCCTGAGGCGAGCGACCGGCGAACCGGACCTGTCGGTCGCGTCCCTGCGCCGGGCCCGGGCGCGGGCCGAGAGCCGGGTGCTGGCGCGGCTCGAGCAGCCCGGCCCCCGGCTCCGGGGGCTCCTCCACCACGGCGTGCACGGGGGCCGCGAGCCGCTGGGTGCGGAGGCTACGGGGCTGCCCCCCGAAGCGATCCGTCGGATCCGGTCCCGGCTGTACGACCCGGCCCGGCTCCGGGTGGTGCTGGTCGGGGATGTCCCGGACCCGGTGATCCGGTCGGCGTTCGCCCGGTGGCCGGGCGTCGGGGACCCGGGTGGTCCGATCGTGGTGGACTCGCCTGCGGTTGCGGCGCGCCCGCAGGCCCACCGGGAGTGGGGCGGGCTGGCCTTCCCGGTGGAGGCCGACCCCGCGGTCCTGGCGGTGACCGCCGAGCTGGTCCGGCACCGCGTGGCCCGGTCGGCGCTGCGCTACGGCACGGCGGAGGCGTGGCCCGACCCGGCCCCGGTGCTGTTCGTTCTCGGCGCCGCGGCCCCCGGGGATGCGGAGGTGCGGACCTCGGCGGGCATCAGCGAGCTCCCGGTCAGGGATTCCGTGGACGTGGCGCCCGACGACATGCGGCGCTACCTGCGGCGGCTGGTGGCCGAGGCGGCGGCGCTGACCGGCCCCGCGGCCGTCGAGCGCGCCCGGGCGGCCGTACGGCGCCGGCTGCTGCTCGAGGCCCGGACCGCCTCGGGCAAGGCGGAGATCATCGGCCGGGTGGCCGACGCCGTGGGCGCCGGGGTGAGCCCGGACGCCTACCTCGACCGCGTGGACTCGGTTCGCGCGGCGGAGGTCCGGGCCCTGCTGACTCGTGTCCTCGAGACGCCGGCCGTGACGGCGGAGGCTCGATGAGCTCGCCCGGCCGGTCGGGGCCGTCCGCCGCCAGCCCGAGCCGCAGGCCCCGGCTCGCCGTGGTGGCGCTGGCCGCAGTCTGCGCGTGCGGCGCGCCGGCGCCCCCCTCCCCCGCTCCCGCGCCTCCCGCTCCCTCGTCGCCGGCCCGGGTGGCCGTCGTCGAGGATCCGGAGGCGACGGCGCTGGCGCTGGGGGTGGTGGTGCCCGGGAGCGTCTGGGAGCTTCCGGGCACGGAGGGCCTGACGATCCTGGCCGCCATGACGGTGCTCGAGACGGTACGACCCGCGCTCGACTCGCTGGGCGCCCGGGCCGCCGTGACCTGTGCGCCCGCGACCTTCTCCTTCACGCTGGTGGCGGCCCGCGACGTCTGGCGGCCGGCTCTGACGGCGTTCCTGGACGGGCTGTTCCGCCCGGCGCCGACGCCCGCAGCGCTGGCCCGGGCGAGGACCCGGCTGGAGGCGTCGCTCCGGCTCGACCGGGCGAGTCCGGCGTGGCAGGCCCGGCTCGCGGTCCGGCGCGCGCTCTACGCCGATTCGCTGAGCTCCGGGTGGGTCGGCCCGGCGTGCGGCGTGCCGGAGGCGCTGGCCCTCTTGGACACCGCGGACGTGCGGGCGGGCGCCTACCGGTTCGCGTCCCGGCTGGCCCACGTGGCGGCCATCACGCCGGTCGAGGGCGCGTCCGTGGAGGCGCTGCTCCGGGATCGGCTCCCGGCCGGCCCGAGGCCGGTGATCCCGCGCCCGCGGACCGTGGAGGCCGGGCGCCGCGATGTGCCGCGAAACACCGTGACGGCGTGGGTCTCCGTCGCGTTCCCGTTCGGGCCGGACGCGGAGATCGAAGCGGTCCGGCTCCTGGGCGCCGTGCTGGAGGACGCCATCGCGCCGGGCGTGGTCCGGCCGGAGTCGTTTGCCGCGGAGCACGAGGTCGAACGCCACGGGGCCGGGGGTACGCTGGTGATCCGCGCGGTGACGGCCCCGTCCGCAGCCGCTGCGTACGCCGAGCGGATCGAGGCGCTGGCGACCCGCTACGCCGTGGTGGGCGTGCCCGCGGCGACGCTGGATCGGGTCGCGCGACGGCACCGGGGCCTGCGGCTCCGGCAGCTCGCGGCTCCGGAGGCCCGGGCCGCGGGCATGGCGCTGCAGCTCGCGCTGGGCGGTCGTCCCGATCCGTGGCCCTCACTGGACCTCACCGGCGACCAGGTCCGGGCGGCCGCCGGCGCACTCGGTGTACCCGCCCGATCGGTGGTGGGGCCCGCCCCCGTGGAGGCAGGGGGACCGCCTTGATCCTCGACGGGCCACGGCCTACTTTCATCTCCGTCCGAGATTCCACCTTGCCGAGAGAACCAACGATGAGACGAGTGGTGCTGATGCTGCTGGCCGGCGCCGTCACCGGGTTGACGGCGTGCGGCGGCGGAGACGTCACGGTAACGGCCCAGCTGGAGCAGGAGATGGCCACGGGTGAGACCGAGACCACGGCCGTCAGCTCGCTGCCGGTCCGGCTGATCCCCCTGGACCGCGATGCCATCTTCGACTCGCTGGAAGCGGCGTTCCGGGAGCCCGAGCCCGAGATCCCGGACTCGATCTTCGACCTCCAGAACCGGGTGATCGAGGCGCAGACCCAGTGGCGGGAAGCGAACGCCCGCTGGGAGCTCCTGCGGGACAGCCTCCAGGCCATCTCGAACCGGATGCAGGGCATGGATCAGAGCTCCGGTCAGTACTTCGCCCTGTTCCAGGAGTTCAACGACCTGGAGGGCGAGGTGAACGACCTCCAGGAGACGGCCGACTCGGCGTTCACGGAGTTCACCCAGCTCCAGCAGCGGCTGAACACCCAGTCCCGTGAGATCACGATCGCACGGCAGAACTGGGCCGACGAGGCGTTCGCCGCCGTGGACTCGATCTTCGACGCCCGGTACGAGGAGCTGGGTCGCGAGGAGCACTGGGACACGACGGGCGCCCAGGGCACCGCGTACTTCCCCGGGGTCCCGTCCGGCGAGTGGTGGGTGCACGCCCGGTACGACCGCCAGTTCGACGAGCTGTACTGGAACGTGCCGATCCAGGTGAACAGCGGGGAGGAGCTCCAGGTCGAGCTGACCGAGGAGAACGCAGAGGTCCGGCAGAAGATGTGAGGTGACGTGCCCGAACAGACGAGCACCACGAGCCAGGCGGCGCTGAAGCTGGAGGTCGACGGCGACAGTGTCGCCTGGCTCGTTTTCGATCATCCGGACAAGAAGGTCAATATCCTGTCCACGCCGATCATGGAGCGGCTGGACGGGCTCATCGGCGAGCTGGAGGAGTCGGCGGCAGCGGGCCGGGTCCGCGCCGTGGTGGTCCGGAGCGGGAAGGACGGCAGCTTCATCGCCGGGGCCGATGTGGACGAGATCGAGGGCATCACCGACGCGGCCGAGGGCGAGGCGAAGGCGGCCGAAGG
>JAWVYT010000070.1:0-8093 GCA_033722595.1 Longimicrobiales bacterium | reverse complement strand
GACCATGACCGCCCGGTCCTGGATCGACAGCCGCCGGGGCGTGTCCCCCTTCAGCTGGATCAGCGAGCCGGCGCCCGGGATCACGCTCCCGTCCTGGTGAGTGATAGCCGTGGTCACGCCGTTCGACCGGGCCACGTTGTACGTCACCGAGTGGGGCTGCATCCCGATCATGGCGCGCAGGTGGGGGTTGAACGTCCCCGTCTCGCGCTCGTCCGACGCGGTCCGGACCTGGCCGATCTCCAGCAGCCCGAGCCCGGTGGACAGGTCGGTCATCCCGGGGAACAGGTGCCCGGTGACGTCGATCCGCCGGGCGCCGGACGGGACGGTGACCTCCGCCGCCGGCCCGACCGCCTCGATCCGGCCGTCGCGGACCACCACGGCCCCGTTCTCGATGACGGGTCCCGTCACCGGGTGCACGGTGGCGCCCACGAGGGCGAAGGCGTCGGGTCCGGCCATGGCGTCGGCTCCGGCCATGGCGTCGTCCTCGTCGGTGAGCGACCGGGCCGTGGCCCACGGGACCACAGCGGCTGTCGCGCCCGTGCCCTCCGCGTCCAGCGTCCGGAACGGGCCCGGCCGGTACTCGGCCTCGGCCGAGCGGTCCCAGTAGACGATCCCGTCCATGATGGTCTTCTCGACCCGGGTCCCGGAATCGAACGGGTCACCGCTCAGCAGAACCACGTCGCCGTGCTTGCCGACCTCGAGAGTGCCGACCTTGTCGGCCACCAGGAGCTGCTCGGCCGGGTACCGGGTGAACATGCGGAGCGCGTCTTCCCGGGACACGGCGCCGTAGCGTCGCAGCTTCTGGATCTCGAACAGGAGGAACGACTGCAGGAACGGGATGTCGGTGTTCAGGCTGGTGTGGACCCCGTGCTCGTGCATGATGGCGGCGTTGTACGGCGTGGCGTCGAACGCCTCCAGCTTGTACTGCCACCAGTCGCTGAACGTGGATCCGCAGGCGCCGTGCGCGGCCATCTCGTCGGCGACCTTGTAGCCCTCGAGCACGTGGGTGAAGCAGTCGATGCGGAACCCGAACCGCTCGGCGACGCCCATGAGCATGAGGATCTCGTCCGCCCGGTAGCTGTGGGCGTGGACGCGGATCCGGCCGTTCATGATGTCCACGAGCGCCTCGAGTCGCAGGTCGCGGCGAGGCGGGACCCGGAACGATCGCGGATCGCTCTGATACCGCGCCCACTCGGCTTCGTACGCCTCCGCGGCGGTGAACGCCTGGACGTACAGCGCCTCGACGCCCTGGCGGGAGAACGGGTAGCGGGTGGGGCCGTTTCCGCCCCACGCCTTCCGGGTCACGTTCTCGCCGAGCGCGAACTTCACCGCCTGGGGCGCGCCCTGCACCAGGAACTGCTCGGGCCGCGTGAGCCCCCACCGGGGCTTGATGATCGCGCTCTGGCCGCCGATCGGGTTGCAGCTGCCGTGCAGGATCTGGGCGGTGGTCACCCCGCCGGTCAGCGCACGGAAGACGCCGAAGTCGTCCGGCTGGAGCTGGTCGATGACGCGGACCTCGGGCACGATCGGCGACGTGCACTCGTTGCTCGTCGTCATCGCGATGTGCGAGTGCTCGTCCACGAACCCGGGGATCGCCGTGTGACCGGAGCCGTCCACCGTCTTCACGCCCCGGGGCGCCCGCAGGTCCGGCCCGATCTCACGGATCACGCCGTCGCGGATCAGGATGTCCACCCCCGTCAGGATCTCGTCGTTGGCCGTCCACACGGTGTCCAGGCCCTGGATCAGGACGGAGCCCCGGGGCACGTCCACGGCGCCCTCGTCGATCTGGACCCGGAAGTCCGGATTCGAGAGCACCACCGGCGTCTGGGCGCCGGCCGGCACGGCCGTGAGGCCGAGGCCCAGCGCAACGGTCGAAAGAATCGTCTGCTTCATGAAGCTCCTCATCGCGCACCTCCCGGACCCGTCCGCTCCGCGGTCCAGCGCGCGGTGCCCAGCGGGCCCGCATCGGCCTCGCCGGACGCCGTGTCGCCTTCCACGGTCCCCGTAATATCGATCTCCAGCGTCTGGCCACCCTGCTCCATCAGCGCCGTGAAGCTGACCGCGTTGCCGTCGATGACCCCGTCCACCACGTCCAGCGGCTGGCCCTGGAGCATCATGGTGCCGGTGAAGGTGGCGCCCTCCTGCTCGATCGTCATGACCGCGTCGATCAGCTGACCCTCGGCGTCGATCTCCATCTCCCAGTCTCCCGCGAAGGACGCGGCGGTCTCGGGGTCACCGCCCTCCCGCGGCGTGCTGCCCTCCTCCTTCCAGCCCTCGACGAACGTGTAGGCGATCCGGGTGTCCTCGTGGAAGAGCGGGCCCGATGCCACGACGAACGTGGCCGGGAGCCCCTCGCCCAGCTGCGGGATCCACGGGACCTGGAACAGCGCGGCCGGCGTCCGGGTCAGGGCCGCCAGCGCGGCGGCCTCGGACAGCCCGTACTCCACGGCCTTCCGGGCGCCCTCCAGGAGCTCGCCGCTGCCACCGCTGGTCAGCGCGAACGTCACACCCGCTTCGGCCAGTCGGCCCGCGTTGCTGTAGCGGTCGATGTACTCCCGCTTCTCCCGCTCCACGGCGGCGTCCAGCGAGTCCTGGTCCTCCGACTCCGGGTCCCAGCGCCGGGGCTCCCGGAAGTCCACCGACACGAGGACGGGGACGTCCCGGCTCGCCAGCTGGTCGGCCACCTTCCACGCCTCCTCGCCGCCGAGCACGATCGGGCGGAACCCGTACTCCTCCGCCAGGCCGATGACCCGCAGGATGTCGGCGGCTGCATCCGCCTCGAAGAACACGGGGAGCCCGGCCAGGACCTCCCGGAGCGTCGCGTAGTCCGGGTCCCAGGCCGGGACCGGCATCCCGCGCGGGTCCCGGCTGTGGGCGGCCAGCGCCAGCCCCCGGTGCCGGGCGTCCTCGAGCGCCTGCCGGATGAACGCCATCACCCCGAACAGCGTGCCGGGGTACACGCCCTGCCCACCGCGGAACTCCAGCTTGACCCCGATCTCCGGCTGCAGGACCAGCTGACCCGGGTGGGTCGCGTGCTTCCGGTAGAGGAGGAACGCGCCCTGGCCCGGCATCATGGCGCCCTCCGGGTGGATCGCCGCCGCCACGATCCCCTCCCGCCTCGCCGACTCCAGGTCCTCACCCGTCGCCGTCAGGTGTGCGACCAGTCGCCGCGACGGCATGAACCCCTGCAGCTCGCGGGGCGCGTTCCAGACCTCCACATCACTGCGGTCGATCTCCGGGTCCGGGAACTCGTGGTCCGCGTCGCCATTGCCGTCGATGAAGCCGGGGTAGACGATCAGCGAGTCACCGGCCAGGACCTCGGCGTCGGCGGGGACGGCGACCCCGCGGCCCATGGCCTCGATGAGCGCCCCCCGGACCACGATCGTGACGCCTTCGAGCCTGCGGCCGTCGGGCTCGACCACCGTCACGTCCTCCAGCGCGTAGGCCGGGGGCCGGGGGACGTCCTCGTACTGGGCCGTCGCCGCGGCCGGGAGGCCGAGCATCACGGCAGCCACGGCGCCCACACGCGTGAGCGCTGCCTTGCTCATCATTCTGCTGATCCCTTTTGTCGGTAGGAAACGCTTCGGAAGGTCCCTAACCTGTAACGCTGGAAACGGCTGGGCAACTCCCGTACGTTGACGGCGTGATCCCTGCAGCGGATCCGCCGCAAACGACACAACGAGCGAGTGAGCGATATGGTTTCAAAGCTGCCCGACGACGTCGTCGAGCCCGACGGCGGGACCATCGTCTACCTGGTTCTGGATGGTCTCGGGGGGCTGCCCCATCCGGAGACGGGACGCACCGAGCTGGAGTCTGCCGACACGCCGAACCTGGACCGGCTGGCCCGCCGCTCGGCCCTGGGACAGATCACGCCGGTGAGCCCGGGCATCGCCCCGGGCAGCGGCCCCGGCCACCTCGCCCTGTTCGGATACGACCCGGTGGCGTACAACATCGGTCGGGGCGTCCTGAGCGCGCTGGGCGTGGATTTCGAGCTGGAGCCCGGCGACCTGGCGGGTCGTCTCAACCTGTGCACCCTCGACGAGGCCGGGAACGTGACGGACCGCCGGGCGGGCCGGCCCAGCGACGAAGAGAACGCCCGGCTCGTCGCCCGGCTCCGTGAGGCCATCACCGAGGTGGACGGCGTACGGGTCTTCTGGGAGTCGGAGAAGGAGCACCGGGTGGTCCTGATCCTCCGGGGCGAAGGGCTGTCGGCGGACCTGACCGATACCGATCCCCAGGAGACGGGGGTTCCGCCGGCCCCGATGGAGGGCACGTCCGAGGACGGGAACGAGACGGCCCGCACCGTCCGGAGGGTCCTGGACCGGGCCCGGGAGGTGCTGGCCGACGAGCCCGTGGCGAACGGCGTGCTGGGCCGCGGCTTCGCCACCTACGAGCGCTACCCGTCCATGCGCGAGCGCTTCGGGCTCACGCCCGTGTGCATCGCGCGCTACCCGATGTATCGGGGCGTCTCCCGGCTGCTGGGGATGGACATCGCGGCCCCCGCGGAGACCGACGCCGGGAGCATCGAGGTCCTGGCGAAGGAGCTGGAGACCCACGACTTCGCGTTCGTCCACTTCAAGTACCCGGACAGCCGGGGCGAGGACGGCGACTTCGCCGCGAAGGTGGCGGCGATCGAGTCGGTGGACGCCCTGGTCCCGGACGTGGAAGCGCTCGAGCCCGACGTGATCGTGGTCACCGGCGACCACTCCACGCCCGCGGGGTTCAAGGCCCACAGCTGGCACCCGGTGCCGGTGCTTCTGGCCTCGGACTGGTGCCGGGGCAGCGACGCCGAGGGGTTCGGCGAGCGGTGGTGCGCGCGGGGCGAGCTGGGCACCTTCGAGGCGAAGCACCTGATGACGCTGGCGCTGGCCCACGCCCGTCGCCTGGCCAAGTTCGGCGCATGAGCGGCAACGGCCGGCCCGACATCGAGGCGTACCTGAAGCAGGCGCTCGAGCTGGGCGAGGAGGGCCGCTGGGACGAGATGGCCCGGCTCCTGGGCGACGCGCTGGAAGAGGCCGAGGATGACCCGTACATTCTCTGCTGGCTCGGTGTGGCCGAGGGCGAGCTCGGCAACGACGGTGCGGCGTACGAGGCCTTCCGCCGGTGCGTCGACCAGGACCCGTCGGACCCGCACGTGCTGGCGCTGGCCGGCTCGGGGCTGGCCCAGTTCGACGACCCCGACGCCGAGACCGCGCTCCGGGCCGCGGCCCTCTCGGCGCCCGAGCTACCGCTCGCCCGACTCAACTACGGCGCGTTCCTCGCCCGGTCCGGCATGCATGACGAGGCGCTCGAGCAGCTCGCGGCCGCCCGGGACCTGACGCCCGATGACCCCGTGGTCCGGGCCGAGCTCGGGGCCGCCCACGTGCTCCGGGGCGAGCCCGAGGACGGGCTGCCCGAGCTGGAGCAGGCGCTGGCGCTGGCGCCCGAGGACTCGTGGACCCGGGTCCTGTACGGCCTGGTCCTGCTCGAGGCCGACCGCCAGGAGGAGGGGGCCGAGGAGCTGGTCCGGGCCGCCCAGGAGCGGGAGTACGACGCCGAGGCGACGATCCTCGGGGCCCTGGCCTCCGCGGCCCAGGGCTGGGACGATGCCGCCGAGGAGCTCCTGGCCCGGGCCGAGTTCGTGGCCCAGGGCGCCGATATCAAGATGATCGAGGAGGCCGAGTCGGCGATCCGGTCGGGGCCGGAAGCCGCCGGGCGTTGGCTCCGGACCACGCTGGGTCCGAGCGCCCTGCGGGAGCGGCTGCAGCAGCCGCTGTAGGGACCCGTCCGCACGGGAGCGCCAGGACGTCCCGGAGCCCGACGGAAGGCTCCGCCGGGCCGGGGCGCGTCGCCGAGCGACCCCGTGACGCTAGGTCGGCTCCACCTCCAGCATGAGGCGGTAGGCTTCGGGCGGCGTCGGGGCGTCGGAGACGGGCGCCGGCTCCAGCCCCGTCAGGGTGATGCGGTAGCCCTCCACGGTCGCCGAGCGGGATACGCCGTTCGGGAGGTCGAGCGTGCCGAGCGTGAGCCGCTGCTCGGCCGTGCCCACGACCGCATCCACGTGGACGAGGGCGTACCCTTCCCAGAAGCAGGCCACGTCCACAGGACAGCGCGAGTCCTCGGTCACCGCGACGAACGTCAGCGATAGCTCGGCCACGTCGGCCGTCTCGCCGGGGGCCAGGGTCAGCAGGACCGGATCGGCCACGGCCGAGTGGTCCCGGTCCCCGGCGGTGGGCGCCGGGGGCTCCTGGTCGAACATCGGGCCTGCGGGATCGCAGGCCGCCAACCCGACCAGAACGGCCAGGATCGTAAGGATCGAAGGGTGAAGCATACGGTCGTTTCGACTTCCTCCTCGAAGGTAGAATGTGGACCCATCGTATGTCCGCACCGTAATCAACGCTCGAGGGCTCTCGATTCTGTCGGGTCGTCGCGTCCGTACCGGGATCGCCGGACCGACCGAACGGCGACAGGCGCCGCGCGTACGGGCACGGGTTGCCCACACGCGAGAGACCTCCCTACCTTGCCGACGGTCGCGTTCTTTTGGATCTCCCCGGTTTGTAGCGAATGATCGAGATACCCTTCACCCGCCGACGTCTGGAGAACGGCCTCCAGGTGGTGGTTTCCACCGACCACGGCGCCCCCGTCGTGGCCGTGAACCTGTGGTACGGCGTCGGGTCCCGGGATGAGCGGGCCGGCCGTACCGGCTTCGCCCACCTCTTCGAGCACATGATGTTTCAGGGCTCGGAGAACGTGCCCGAGACCGCCCATTTCGCTCACATCGAGAAGGCAGGCGGGTCGTTGAACGGCTCGACGTGGCTCGATCGGACGAACTACTTCGAGACGCTCCCGTCGAACTACGTGGAGCTCGGGCTCTGGCTGGAGTCCGACCGTCTCGGCTGGCTGCTGCCGGCCATGACCCGGGAGAAGCTGGACAACCAGCGGGACGTGGTGAAGAACGAGCGCCGGTGGCGGGTCGACAACCAGCCGTACGGCGACTGGGACGAGCGGCTCCAGGCGATGGTCTACCCGAAGGATCACCCGTACCATCACTCGGTGATCGGGTCCATGGAGGACCTGGATGCCGCGTCGCTGGAGGATGTGGAGACGTTCTTCCGGACCTACTACCGGCCGAACAATGCGGTCCTGACGCTGTGCGGCGACATCGACGTGGAGCGGGGGGTGTCGCTGGCCGAGAAGTGGTTCGGTGAGATCCCGGCGGGCGATCCCGTGCCCCCGATCCCCGGCCGGACCGCGATCCCGACGGTGCTGCCGGAAGCGGTGCGGGAGGTGGTGGAGCAGGACATCTCGCTGGCCCGGGTCTACCGTGCCCACCGGATCCCGCCCTACGGCGACGACGAGTGGTACGCCGCGGCCGTCGCGGCCCACGTCCTCGGCCGGGGCCGGGCGTCGCGGCTGAACCGCCGGCTGGTCCGGGAGCGGCTCCTGGCCCAGGACGTGGTGGCGTACGCGTTCCCGATCGTGGTGGGCGCGGCCATGCTCGTGATCTGGGCCACCGCCCGGCCCGGGGTGGACCCGGAGGCGCTGGAGGCCGCGCTGGACGAGGAGATCGCGGCGCTCGCCGAGGTCGACCAGGAGGAGGTGACCCGGGCGATCCGGCTCATGGAAGCGAGCCACCTCGACGAGCTGCAGAAGGTCGACGAGCGGGCGGACCAGCTGTCCATGTTCACCTGTCTGTTCGACGATCCCGATCGGATCAACACGGAGCTGGACCGGATCCGGGCGGTGACCGCCGAGGACGTGCGGGACACCGCCGGCCGACACCTGGGCACCGATCACGCCGCCACGCTGATCTACGTGCCGGAGGGGGAGGCCGCGTGAGGGAGACGACCCTGGACCGGACCCGGGCGCCGGAGCCCGGGGAGGTCCGCCCGTTCGATTTCCCGGCCGTGGTTCGGTCCCGCCTGAACGGGCCGGCCACCGCAGAGCTGCTGATCGCCGGGCACGGCGACCTCCCGCTGGTCACGGCCGAAGTGCTGGTGGAGGGCGGGGCCGCCGTGGAGGGCAGCGAGGAGGCCGGCGTCGCCCGACTCACCAGTGCCGCGCTCGAGGCCGGCACCGAGGTCCGGGACGAGGAGGACCTGGCCTGGGAGCTG
>JAWVYT010000069.1:0-8154 GCA_033722595.1 Longimicrobiales bacterium | reverse complement strand
TCCACCGAGGTGGCCAGCGCCCAGCACTCGCCGCTGCTCGCCTACCGGGTCGCGGGCGAGGAGACGGAGGAGATGCGTCGGATCCGGGATGACGTCGTCCTGATCCTGATGCCCGTCATGAACCCCGACGGCCTGGACATCGTCGTCGATTGGACCGAGGAGAGCCGGGGCGAGCCGTGGGCGGGCTCGAGCCCGCCCGTCCTCTACCAGCACTACACGGGGCACGACAACAACCGGGACTGGTTCATGATCACCCAGCCGGAGACCCGGGCGGTCGCACGGGTGCTCTACGAGCGCTGGTACCCGCAGATCGTGCTGAACCAGCATCAGACGGCGCCCTGGCCGGCGAGGATCTTCATCCCGCCGTTCGCGGACCCCGTGAACCCGCACATCCCGCCGCTGGCGGTCCGCGGCGTGAACACCGTGGGAAACGCCATCGGCCAGCGGCTGAGCGAGGAAGGGAAGCCGGGTGCCATCTCCCGGATGACCTTCGACATGTGGTGGAACGGCGGAATGCGGACGGCGCCGTACTTCCACAACATGGTGGGCATCCTGACGGAGGTCGCCCACCGGTCGGTGGCGCCACGGTACACGGCGCCCGACGCGATCCCCGACCTGATCCGGGGCACCATTCCGGCGAAAGCGCCCAGCGTCTTCTACCCCGACCCCTGGCCCGGCGGCTGGTTCCGGCTCCGCGACGCCGTGGAGTACATGGTCACTGCCGCCGTGGCCACCCTCGACATCGCGTCCGAGCTCCGGGAGGACTGGCTGCTCAACATGTGGCGTATGGGAAGCGACGCGGTCGCCGCCGGGGAGGCGGGTGCACCCTTCGCCTACGTGATCCCGCCGGACCAGCGGAACCCGATGGAGGCGACGAACCTGGTCAACGTGCTCCGACGGGGCGGCGTGGAGGTGCACCGGGCGGCGGACGCCTTCGAGGCGGGCGGGCAGCAGTACGCCGCCGGCAGCTTCGTGGTGCTGGCCGGGCAGGCGTTCCGGCCCCACCTCATGGACCTCCTCGAACCGCAGGTCTATCCCGACATGCGCATTTACCCCGGCGGCCCGCCGGACACGCCGTACGACGTCTCCGGCTGGACACTGCCGATCCAGATGCACGTCCGGGCGGACCGGGTGGACCGGCCGTTCGGCCTCGCCGGCCTGGAGCCCGTGGACCGGGCGTCGGTCTGGCCTGGCCGGGTGTCAGGCGACGGCGCCTGGGGCTGGGTCCTGCCCGCCCGCTCCAACGCGTCGGCCGTGGCCGTGAACCGGCTCCTGGCCGATGGCGCGTCCGTCGACATCGCGCCCGACGGTCTCGGGAGCGCCGGGCCCGGGGCGTACGTGATCCGGAACGCCGACCGGGCCCGGGTCGAGGCGCTGGCCGCGGAGCTGGGGGTCCACGTGACCGGCCTGAGCCGCGATCCGGGCGTACCGCTGCGCGGAATGGATCGGCCCCGGGTCGGGCTGTACAAGTCGTGGGACGCGAACATGGACGAGGGCTGGACCCGCTGGGTCATGGACACGTACGGGTTCCCGGTGGACACGCTCCACGACGCCGAGATCCGGGGCGCCGACCTGTCCCGGTACCACGCCATCATCCTCCCGGATCAGCGACCGGACGGCATCCTCCACGGCCACGAGCCCGGCACCCGGCCCGACGCGCTGACCGGCGGGATCGGGCTGGACGGGATGCTGCGGCTCCGGGAGTACGTGGAGACGGGCGGGCGGATCATCGCCTTCGATGGGTCGTCCGACCTGCTGATCGAGCAGCTCGGACTCCCGCTCCGCAACGTCGTGGACGGGCTGCCATCCGACCGGTTCTTCGTCCCCGGCACCCTGGTCCGGGTGACCGTGGACACCACCCATTCCCTGGGGTACGGGATGCCGCCGGAGGCCGCGGCCTCGTTCGTACGGAGCGCCGCGTACGCGGCGACCGGTCCCGGCGACATCGAGGTGGTGGCCCGGTACGCGACCGACGGTCTGGTGCTGAGCGGGTGGGCGCTGGGCGAGGACCGGCTGGCGGGCCGCGCCGCACTGGTGCGGGTCCCCACGGGCGCCGGCGACGTGATCCTCTTCGGGTTCCGGCCCCAGTTCCGGGCCCAGCCCCGGGGCACGTTTAAGCTCCTCTTCAACGCGCTGCACGGAGCGGCCGCTGGACTGCACCGCGAGGCCGGGTCCGAGGGCCGATAGGGACCGCAGGCCTGGTCAGGATGGACGGACCGCGACCGCCAGGGCCCGGAGCGGCCTTGCCGGCTGGGCCGTGACCGTGGGGAGCGCCGCGGGCGACCGGTCCGGCCGCGCTACTGCTCGGTGGCTTCCCGGGCCATGGCCCGGTACTCGGGCAGGATCGGCTGGTGGTCGACGTACTCCGGCAGCGGCTTCGCCGCCTCGGTCTCGTACGCGTCCAGGAACCGCTGCCAGTACCCGGTGGCCTGGGCCTCCTGCCCCGCGGCCTCCGCCGCCTGGGCGGCGACCGCCAGTCCGAGGAGATGGTCGGGGTTGTCGGCCAGGATCCGGTCCGCCGTAGCCAGCGCCGGGTCCGGCGACTGGGCCGTGAGGTGGAGCAGCGCGAGGTGGAAGAGGCCGTCATTGTCGAGGCCCTCCACCATCTCGTACGCCTGGATCGCCATCGGCATGAACTGCGCGACCTCCGCCTCGTTGCCCTGCTCGGCGGCCGTCATGATCCGGTTGAACAGCCGGTCCGCGTTCGTCCGCATGTCGGCGCTGAGCCCCGTCCCGCCCGGCGCTCCGCCCTCGCCGCCCATGAACGGCGCCTGCGTCGCGCCCGTCGGAGGCCCGGGCTCGGAGCCATCCGGGAGGTAGAACACCACCAGCACCGCCACGATGGCGATGGAGAGCGCCCCGATGACCCACGGCGCGAGCGACGAGGCGCCCCCTCCGCCTCCACTCGCAGCCCCCGCACCCACCGGCTTCCCGCACGCCGTACAGTAGCTCGCCCCCCCGGGCACGTCGGCGCCGCACGACGGACACGTCGCGTCCAGCGCCGCGCCGCACGCCGCGCAGAACTTCCCGGTCTGATCCTCGGCCCCGCAGTTCGGACATTTCATGGCCCGGAAGATGGGCGAACCGGCCCGCTCCGACAACCGACCGGGGCGCAGCAGGCGATCCGCCTCCGGTTGGTGCGTCTCCGGGTCCGACTGTAGCTTCCCGGCCCATGCCCACGCATGAGCGCATCTACCTGGTCCTGGCCGCGTTCTTCGTCGGCTCGCTGCTGATCGCGAACATCATCACGTTCAAGCTGTTCAGCGTGCCGCTGCCCGGCGACGTGACCGTCTTCGGCCAGGGCGCCGTGGTCCTCGCGGCCGGGATCATCCCCTACCCCGTCACGTTCCTGGTCACCGACCTGATCAGCGAGCTGTACGGCAAGAAGCGGGCGGACGCGGTCGTATGGACCGGGTTCTGGGTCTCGCTCTACATCCTGGTCATCCTGCGGATCGGGGCCTGGGTCCCGCCCGTGGGCACGGACGTCCGGACCGCCGGGGAGATCCAGGGGCTGTACGTGGGCGTGTTCGGCCAGTCGTCCCGAGCGATCATCGCGAGCATGATCGCGTACCTGGTGGCGCAGCTCATCGATGTCCGGGTCTTCCACTTCTGGAAGCGGCTGACGGGCGGCCGCTACCTGTGGCTCCGGAACAACGGCTCCACCATGTTCAGCCAGCTCATGGACTCCGTGCTGGTCGTGACCATCCTCTTCTGGGGTCAGCTGGACGGCGGCACCATCATCCAGATCATCATCGCCAGCTACTTCTTCAAGGTGCTCGTCGCCGCGCTCGATACCCCCCTCTTCTACCTGGGCGTCCACTGGCTGCGTCCGCACGTGGGCGACCTGCCGCTCGACGACCACACGCCGACTCCGGCCCCGACCGGAGCCACCGTCCACGGCGGCGGCGGGGCGACCGCTGGGCCCGGTCCCGACGCAGGGGAACGGACGCCGTGAGGGTCTTCATCACGGGGGCTACGGGTTTCCTGGGCTCCCACGTCGCAGAACGGCTCCGCCGGCGGGGCGACGAGGTCGTCGCGCTGGTCCGGGACACGAGCGACACGACGCACCTCGATGGGCTCGGCTGCGAGACCGTCGTCGGAGACGTCATGGACCCGGTGGACGAGCTGGCGGCACGGATGCGCGGCGCGGACGCCGTGGTGCACGCCGCCGCCAGGGTGTTCCAGGCGGGGAGCCGGAAGGCGTTCCTCCGGACGAACACCGAGGGGACCGACCGGGTGCTCCGGGCCGCGGGCCGGGCTGCGCCCAGGGTCGTGCACCTGTCCAGCGTAGCGGTCTACGCCACGCTCGCCATGGACGATCCGCTCACCGAGGAGCGGTGGACGGAGGCCGACCCCGACCGGCAGGCCGCGTACGCCGCGTCGAAGCACCTCTCGGAGCGGGCCGCCTGGCGGCTCCACGAGCAGGGCCGGATCCGGCTGACCACGGTCCGGCCGTGCGTGGTCTACGGGGAGCGGGACCGGGCCGCCACCCCGGTGATCGTCCGGGTTGTCGGCCGGCCGGTGGTGCCGCTGGTCGGCGGGGGCCGGACCACGCTGCCGCTGGTCTACGCCGGCAATGTCGCCCGGGGGATCGTCGCCACGCTCGACCGTGACCGCGCGGTCGGACGGGCCTACAACCTCGCCCGGGACACGCCGATCACGGGGCGGCAGCTGGTCGATCGGGTGGCGGGGCACCTCGGGCGGAGCCCCCGGATCCTCCCGGTCTCGCCGGCCGTGGCCGGCGCGGGAGCGGCAGCGCTCGAAGTGGTTACCGGAGCCCTGCCGTTCGTCCGTCGCTCCGACGCCCGCCGCGCCGTCCGGGCGCTGTCCCACGACAACCCGTACGACTCGACCCGCGCCCGGCTCGAGCTGGGCTGGGGCCGGCACGTGTCCCACGAGGAAGGGCTCCGCCGCACCATGGAGTGGTGGGACCAGCGGTAGAGGGCAGGGACCGGAGCGGTCCCCACTCCGGGGCTACGGCTCCGGGGATTGCGCCCCGTTGTGCCCTGAACCGGCTCCCGGGCCCGAGGCCACGGGTCACCGGGAGGGCTCCTCGTCCGGCCCGGGGTGGCCCGCCGGCTCGAGCCGGCCGACGGCCCGGATCGTGTCGCCGCGCAGGAGCCGCAGCCGCCACGGCCGCCGCTCGCGACCCGCTTCGGGGACCGGCAGGATCAGGTAGCGGGTGTTCAGGTCCTCCACACCGAGATCCGGCGGGTAGTACGCCGAGAGCACCATGGCCCCGGCGCCCGCAGCGTCCAGGTACCGGACGATCCCGGGCAGGTCCGCGAACGGTAGCACGCGCCAGTCCCGGTCGGCGTACACGGCTATGGCGGGGTGCCAGCTGGCCACGGGCCCGGCAGCCCAGTCCAGCAGCTCGTCCAGGTCGTTCGCCACGCCCCGGTTCTGATGGGCGACGATGTGGTGGGGGGAGCCGAGCGACAGGCTGAGGTACAGCCTGCGGCCGTCGATGGCCAGGAGCCAGACCACCGCGACCATGGCCAGCAGCAGCTCCACGAACCCCGGCCGGACCGGCGACTCCGTCCACCGAACGCTCAGCGTGTCCTCCACGAGCCGGAAGCCCCGGGCGGCGTACAGGGCCAGGAGCGGGGCGAGGAACAGCTGGGTCCGGGGGTCCACGGCCACGACCACCGCGATGGCCACGCTCGTGCCGAGAAGCGCGCCCGTCACCGGCAGCTCCCGCCGCAGGACCGAACGGCTCCGGGGCTGCGCCGCCCCGAGGACGGCGAACAGCCAGAGCAGGAGCGGGAACACCTGGCCCATGGACTCGACGTACAAGGCGACCGGTGATGGGCCCTCCAGCGGTACGGCCCCGGGGCGCCGGACCGCTCCGACGTCGTCTGTCCCTGCGGCCCCGGGGGCCGCCCCCGAGGGCGCCGTATCGGCACCGGTGCCGGACCCGGTCGTGTCGGGATCGGTACCCGGACCGGACGTGTCAGGGGTGACGTCCGCAGCCGAACCAGGCTCCGGCGGCTGCACGCCCCAGTAGCTCGCGCGCAGCCGGAGCCCGGTCTCGTCGAGGCCGTACAGGCGCTCCCGGTACGCTACGTCGTCCTCCCAAAGCATCCGCTCGATCGCCCGGGAAGCGCCACTCCGGGTGGCGCCCCCGGACCCATCCACGGCCACCGACGGCAGGGAAACGCCCCGCCCCGTCAGGGTCCACTCGCCGGTCACATCGTGGACGTAGACCCAGTACGGCGCGGCGAGGACCAGGAACCCGACGCCCATCAGCGCGGCGCCCGCCAGCCGACGGGGCGAGCGGGTCGCCGCGGCCAGCCCCAGCGCCACGAGCCCGAGGAGCCCCCAGGTGATGATCGCCTCGGGCCGGGCCAGGAACGCCAGCCCGAACGCGCCGCCGGCCAGGAGCCACGTCAGCAGCGGTCGGTGACGGGGGATGGGTGCTCCGGTCGGCCTGTTCCGACCGGTCCCGACTTCATCCTCGTCGTCGGAGGCAGCCATGGCCTCGGAGCCCCCACGGCCGGCGCCCGGATGCAACGCGTCGGCCTTCAGCCACAGCGCGATGCCGGTGTATAGGAAGAGGTGGAGCAGCGGTTCCGCGCCCACCCAGAGGTCCGCCCCGATCCAGAAGGGGACGACGAACGGGGCGAGCGACGGGAGCACGGCCACCAGCGCCGTCGCGATCAGCGCCGTGCGCTCCGGGGCGAGCCGGCGGAAGACCGCCCAGGCCGGGAGCGCCACGAGTCCGGCCGCGACAGCCGCCACGATCCGGCCGCCCCACACCCAGCTGTCCATCACCACGCCCGCGGCCCCGGCCAGGATCGGGAAGAGCGGGGAGAGGGCGGTGTGCGGGAAGCCGACCAGCGAGTAGCCCTCGCCCGTGTACAGCGAACGGGCCAGGAGCAGGTACCACCCCTCGTCGAACGCCAGGTAGTCGCCTCGACCCAGCAGCAGCACCAGCCGGAGAAGGACGGCGCTCGCGACAATGAGCACTACGAGCCGGGTGGTCTCCGGCGTGCGACGGTCCTCCGGCGTCATCCCTGACGGCTCCTTTCGGCTTCGTGCTCACGGACCGCGTCCCGGGCGGTCGCTTCGAGGGTATCGAGCCAGGGGCCGATCCGGAAAGCCCGGACCCGGTCGAGACCCCGGCGCCGGAGCGTGTCGCGGAGGGCCGGCTCCGCTTCGAGTCGGCGGATCTGACGGGCCAGCTCCGCCGGTCGCCCGGGCTCGTGGTAGAGCGCGGCATCGCCCAGGACGTCCGGCAGCGCGCCGCTCCGGGCGGCGATGACCGGGACGCCCGCCGCCATCGCCTCCAGCGCCACGAGACCGAACGGCTCACGGAGCGACGGGATGGCCATGCAGTCGAACCGCCGGAGCCACGGCGCCACGTCGGCCTGGAACCCGACGAGCCTCACCCGATCGCCCACATCCGCCCCCCGGATCATGGCCTCCACCGCGTCCCGCGCCTTTCCGTCCCCCACGATCAACGCCCGGACGTCGGCCACGCGGGCCACGGCGGCCACGAGGTCCGGCGCACGCTTCCGGGGCTCGAGCTGACCGATGTACCCGACGGTGAATGCGGTGGCGTCCGCGTCCCCGGCGCGGCCACCGGGCGGAGCAGAGTCCGAAGCAGCCCCCTCCGGCGGTTGTGACTCCCCGAGAGCCTCGCCCTCCAGCGGTCCGGACCGGTCCAGGAACGGGTTCGGCGCGACCACGATCCTGTCCCGGAGCCACGGGTACTGGCGGTATTCCCCGGCGACGAACTCTGACACCACCACGATGCGGGTCGCCGCCCATCCCAGCAGCGCCGCGACCGGCGAGCCCAGCGGCTCCCGGAGCGGGGCCTCGTGCAGGTGCCAGACCACGGGAGCACCCGAAAGCCGGGCTCCGATGGCCGCCCAGGGGTTGTAGAGCGAGTTGACCCACACGAGGTCCGGCGCCGCCGCCCGGACGGCCCGGCGGGCGGCCGCGACGGCCCGGGGCGCGGAGGCCAGGAACCCCAACCCCTCGAGGGCGCTGCGGGGGAGCCGGTGCCGGGCGGTGACGCCGACCGCCACGCCCGGCAGCTCCCGGGCCATGGACACGGCCGGGCCGTCGTGAGGGAAGTCGAGCGCCACCGCGTGGCCGCGGTCCGCGAGCCCCCGCCCTGCGGCGAGGAGCACACGCTCGGCGCCGAAC
>JAWVYT010000068.1:0-8255 GCA_033722595.1 Longimicrobiales bacterium | reverse complement strand
GCGCGCCCAGCTCGCCGGCGATGTCGGCCGACTTCACGGGGTCGGGACCGTTGACCGCCAGGTGGAGGATCGCCCGGACGGCGTGCTCAGCCGTCCGCGACATGAACCGGGGTGCATCCGACTTCGGCATGCCGGGAACCTAACGTTTGGGGAGGCTGAGGGGGAGGGCGGCGCGTACGGATCGCCGGATCAGTCCAGGAGCCGACGGACGGCGGCCCGGAGCGCGGGCTCGGCGTAGAAGCCTTCCACCCGGTGGACGATCCGGCCTTCCCGGTCGATCAGGATCGAGGTGGGCAGGACGCTGGCGCCGCCGTACGCCCGGACCGTGGCGCCGGTGGGGAAGGCGATGGGGTAGTCGATCTCCCTCTGACGCACCCAGTCGACCACGGCGCTGCGGACCCCGCGATCCACGGACAGGCCGACGATCGTCAGCCCCCGATCGCGGTAGTCCTCCCACACGTCCTGGAACCCGGGCATCTCGAGGCGGCAGGGCGGGCACCAGGTGGCCCAGAAGTTGACCAGGACCACGCGGCCCTCGAGGTCGGCCAGACGGAGGGTGTCGCCGTCGAGCGTCTCCACCACGAAATCGGGCGCCGGCTCGCTGGTGCCGCCGATCCCCAGGGCGGCACCGACCTGCGGTCCGAAGCGCCAGATGAGCAGCCCCAGGACCAGGGCCCAGAGGCCCCAGTCGAGCCCGCGTCGGAGCCACGTGCGCCACCCGCTGCGGTCACCGTCGTCGCTGGATCGTTCCGGGCTGGTCATGGGCTGCCTGAAGTGTGCGGTGGCATCGAGTGGGGCGCCGGGCCCCGGCATTGCGCTCCAGAAACGGAACCCGCGGTGGCCCGGAGAGTTCCCGATGCACTGCGGGCCGGCACCGCTCCCGGTACCGGCCCGCCCCGGGCCCTGAGCCCTCCGTCGGGCTACTTGATATCGACGAGCTCCACATCGAAGGTCAACGGCTTGCCGGCCAGCGGGTGGTTCAGGTCGAGCGTCACGGTCTCTTCCTCGATCCCGGTAATGGTCGCGATCCGGTTCTGGCCGGGCGCCACCTGGACCTGGACCTGACGGCCGACCTCCGGCTCCGACTCGTCCGGGAACTGGCTCCGGTCGACATCGACGACCAGATCCTCCCGCGGCTCGCCGTACCCCTCCTCCGGCTGCAGCGTGACCTCCCGGCTCTCACCCACCTCGAGGCCCTCGACCGCGCGGTCGAAGCCCGGGATCACCTGGCCGCTCCCGACCTCGAACTCCAGGGGGTCCCGGTCACGGGAGCTGTCGAACACCTCGCCGTCCTCGAGCTTCCCGGTATAGTGCACGGCGACGGTGTCGCCTTTCTCGGCCGTCTGCGCCACGGAGGTCCTCCATCGGTTGTAGATGCATGCGGCGACCGCTGTCGCCGGCTCGAGTGGGCGTACACGCGAGTGGACGCGCCGTTCCGACCGGGATGGTCCCGACCGGCGATGACCGAAGCGGGCCCGATTTGCGGTCAGGACCCACCCGGGTCCGGGACCAGACGCACGCCGCGAGGGGCCAGCGATTCCAGGAACGCGACGGGCTCCACCGCCTGCGCCGGGGCCAGGACCCCGGCCGGCGTCTCTCCTGCGAGGGCGCGCCGGGCACCATACGCCGCGGCGGCGGCCGTAACGCCGTACGGGTCCCGGCCCTGGACCTCGAACGCTTTGCGGACGCCATCCGCGGCTTCCAGCTCGATACGGATCGTGAACCGGCTGGCGTCCCGCTCTTCGGCCGTCGGGTCCGGCGGTCGGGTCACGATCGGGCGCAGGATCGGGCGGAGCAGGGGGAGCACGTACGGGAGGGCGGGCGCCAGGAGCGGTGCGAGCCGGGCCGCGGTGCTCCCCATGACCAGCCAGCCCCGGGCCTCCCGCACGTCCAGGTACCGGGGAGCCGTGACGATCTCCCCGGCGCCGAAGCCCACGGCGTGGAGGGTCCGGCCGGAGGCCAGGGTGACGCTGCGATGCCCGGCGCCCGGTGGCCGCTTCCGGAACCGGCCGTCGCGCCGGACCCAGGCACGGCGACCGAGCATCAGCAGCACCGTGCTCCGGGTGCCCCGCGAGCTCCGGGTCCCGCCCCACGCGTAGACGGCGTCCAGCGAGCGCAGCGGGAGCGCGGCGCCCTCGGCGGCGACGGCTACGGCGCAGTCGCCCAGCGCGTACTCGAAGGCCATGGCGTTCACGACGGTGACGCCCCCGGCGCGGGCACGATCGTGGTACCGGTCCCGGATCGCCTTCATGAACGGCTGCTCGCCGGTCGTGTCGAAGTAGTGGGCGCCCGCCTCGACGCACGCCCGGACCACGGGCTCCCCGAGCTCGGTGAACGGGCCGGCCGTATTGATCACGACGTCGCCCGGACGGATCAGCGCCTCGAGGGAGGGCGGGTCCGTCACATCGACGGTCTGGGTGCGGCCGAGCCCGACCTCGTCGGCCACAGTGGCGAGGCGTCGGGGGTCCCGGGCCGCCAGGATCACGGGATCATCGCCCCGGGCCAGCTCGTGGGCGATGAGCCGGCCGGTGTACCCCGTGGCCCCGATGACGACGATGGCCGGTGCCCGGTCGCTCATTTCAGCACGCTCCTCGCGGGCGGGTGGGAACGACGAGCGGCCGCCCCGGTTGCCCGGGAGCGGCCGCTCGCACACTGCGGTTCGGTCGGTCGGGACTAATCGACCTTGACCACGTTCTCGGCCGCGGGGCCCTTCTGGCCCTGCACGACGTCGAACTCCACGCGATCACCCTCGGCCAGGGTCTTGAACCCCTCCATCTGGATGGCGCTGTGGTGGACGAAGCAGTCCTTGCTGCCGTCCTCGGGCTCGATGAAGCCGAAGCCCTTCTGGTCGTTGAACCACTTCACTGTGCCGGTGGTACGCATCACCGTACTCCTCAGTTTGTTCTGGTGCTCTCGGGGCCGGTATCTCCGTACCACTCGATCGATCACCGTACGCCGCGGACCTCACGCCCCGCGGCTTGGCGGGCGGGCAACTAAAAAAGCCCGGGCGAATGTCAGCCCAGGCTCCTCTCGTCACCGGCCTCCGATTTTCAAGGAGGTTTCGCCAAAGCAGAATATCGTACCCGCGGGGTCCCGAGTCAAGCGCGTGCGGCACGCGTCTCAGCGTCGGACCCGTACACTCGCGGTCCGGAGCCGGTACACGCCGTCGCGGGCATCCGACCACAGCACCCGGAACGCGCGCGGCCCCGTGGCGGCGAGGCCGCTGTAGTCGCCGCCGGCCGGGAACCTGGCGCCGGCCCAGTCGTTCGCCCGCGTCTCCGGACACGATGCCTCGGTCGAGACCCGGCCCGGCGGCAGGAACGATTCGCCGCCATCGAGCGAGGCCGTGAACCTCACGTGTGTGCACGGGTCCTCCGTCCCGGCGCCCCGGTCGTACCAGGCCAGCCCGAGGACGCCGTCCTCCGACACCGCCAGAGTGGGCGTCCTCGTCCACGCGTCCCGGCCGACCCCGTCGACCCGTACCGGCCCGCGCCAGGACTCGCCCCGGTCGTCGGAGCGGAAGACCAGGATGCCGGCGGAGCCCGGCGCCACGCACGTGAACCAGACCCGGTCGTCGGGGCCGGCCGCGAGCATCGGCCAGCCGCCCCGGCCGTCACAGGCGTCGGTGATGAACAGCGGCTCGGTGAACGTGCCGCCGCCGTCGGTCGAGCGGAGGGTCCAGCTCCGGCGGGCGCCGACGTCGAGCGCGCGGCCGTCCATGGTACGATGGTCGGAGAAGGCGACGAGGAGGGTGCCGTCGGAGAGCACCACCGGGAGCTGGGCCTCGTAGACCAGGTTCGACGCGATGACCGGCTCCACGAACGGGAAGCTCCGGCCGTCGTCTGCGGACCGGGCGACGTAGACGGCGTTTCGAGGGTGCCGTTGGGCGTTGAGCCCGTGACGACCGGAAACGAAGTAGACGTGGCCCGCGAACGGGCCGTCGGTCGGGTCCACGACGAGCATCGGGTGGTCGTGAACGTCGCGCACGGGAAACCCATCGTCGCTCCACGTCGCGCCGCCGTCCGGCGACCGGAGCACCCGCACGCCGTCGGTGCCGACCGCGGTGAACAGGCCGGTCCCCCGGGACGTGAACACGACCCACGGGTCGGCGCACCCGGCCACCGGGTGGTCGCGACGCCGCCAGCTCTCGCCGCCGTCGCGGGACAGCCACGTGGCGCAGAACGACTCGTCGGGCAGGCCCTCGTCCGCAGGGGTGAGCGTGGTGGAGGCGACGATGGCGGTCGCCAGCAGCCGCGACGGGTCGGTCGGATGGACCGCCAGCCATGGCTCGACCACCGGGCGGGCCTCGATCCCGGCGCTGACGAGGCGGTCGGGGCCGATGTCGATCGGCCCCGGTGCCTGGGCGGGGGCGCTCGGGGCGAGCGCCGAAAGAGCCATGGTCACCGCGATCAGCATCCGGAGGTGTGGGACCCGGCCGTGCGCGGCGGTCGGCTCGGACACGGGTCGGATCGCAGACCGGGGCAGGGGTACCGTCGAGGTACGGGGCACGGGCAGGTGCACGCGCTACGCGAGGGCGCTCTCGCGGCCGGAGTCGCCGGCGAAGATGCAGGTGCTGCGGGTCTCGTCGACCATCCGGCGCATGAACCGGAAATCGATCTGACCGCCGAGCCCGAAGATGCTGACATCGGCCTGGGGCGCCTGGGGCAGGTACTCGTCGAACGGGGCGGCCACGGCCATGACGCGCGTCCTCGGGATCCGGCCGACCTCGATGACGGCCTCCAGGAACTGCCGGGCGTCCTCGGTGCTGCTCTCGTCCTCGAGAACGGTGATCAGCCGCATCCGCGCGTCCCAGTTACGGAGCAGCTTGTACCCCGCCAGGATCGGGAGGTCCAGATTGCCCATGTCCATGGAGATGCTCCAGTCGGGGCTGCGGTCGCGGATCCAGACGTTGACGGTGCGGCGCTGCCCGAGCCCGGCCCGCGGGTGCGGCGCGTGCAGGAGCAGCCCGATCTCCTCGCCCCTGGCCTCGGTCATGATGCGGTTGAGGTCCGGCTCCCGCTCGTCGGTGGTGGGCAGGTTGAGGAACAGGATGTTCGGCTTGAAGAAAGCCCCGCGGAGCGTCTGCATCCCGGCCACGAGCCCGGTGGTGTAGCCGGCGGGACTGTCCACCACGGTCCACGACGCGAAGACGCCCTGGTCCTTGAACGCGTTGGACAGGGCGAAGACGCGGGCCTCGAGCCGGTCGTCGGCGTGCTCGGTCCGGAGCCCCATGAGCTTCACGGAGCCCCGCGGATAGGTCAGGTCGTGGAGGATCAGGAAGGAGCCCCGGACATCGGCCGGGTCCTCGAGCGGGACGAGCACGTTCGGCTTCCACGCCCGCTCCTGCATCTGGGGCAGGTCGGCGGTCTTCTTGGCCGCCCACTCGGCCAGGCTGACGAACAGGCCGCTCCGCATGTCGCCGAAGGGCGCCTCGAGTCGGCGGCGGAGCAGGATGATGTAGAACACGAGCACCGTGGCCACGGCGACGAGGCCGAAGATCGCGTGGACCACGAACATGGCGAAGAGAGAGCCGAAGAGGCCGGCCGCGGATACCCAGCGCGGGATCTTGAGGAGCGGACGGAAGCTGACCAACCCCATGCTCTGCTCGATGAGCACCACGGCGTTGATCATCGCGTACGTGATCAGGTAGAACATGGTGATGAGCGGCGCCACCACGTTCAGGTCCCGGAGCAGGAGGCTGACCAGGATCAGGATCCCCGTGACCATCATGGCGTTCCGGGGCTCCGCCTTCTCCGTGACCCGGCCCAGCCAGGTGCTCTTGGGCAGCACCCGGTGCTCGCCCATGGCCTGGAGGATCCGGGCGGAGCCGACCAACGAGGCCAGGGCGGACGAGAACGTGGCGCCCAGCAGCCCCGCCAGCACGGCGGGGCCCCAGGCGGCCTTGTCCATCATCACCGTGTAGTTGGAGACCAGCTCCTCGGTGGTGGCCGAGCGGGCCAGCCAGTAGGCGAGCGCCAGGTAGATGACCAGGCTCACGGCGATGGCGGACATGGTCCCCAGTGGGATGCTCTTGCGGGGGTTCCGGAGGTCGCCCGAGAGGTTGGCGCCGGCCATGATCCCCGTGGAGGCCGGGAAGAAGACGGCGAAGACCACCCAGAAGGTGGTGCCGGGGAACCCGTCCTCGGGGGCGCCGGGGAACTCGCCCCACATCTGGACCTCGCTGAGCGGGATCACCATCGAGCCCTGGAACGCCGCCACGGCCACGGAGGCCAGCGCGCCGATGATGATGGCCATGATCAGGTACTGGACCTTGATGGCCAGGTCGAGACTGGCGTAAGCGATGCCGTAGAGGCCCACGAAGACCACCACGTCGACCAGCAGCGCGGGGTGGTCCGGGAAGATCCAGAGCCAGCCCTCGCGGAACCCGAAGACGTACATCGTGACCGCCAGCGCCTGCGACACGTACCGGGGGATGCCCAGGCTCCCACCGATCTCCAGACCCAGCGACTGGGCGACGATGGCGTACGCGCCCCCCGCACCGATCCGGATGTTGGTGGTGATGGAGCTCATGCTGAGCCCCGTGATCCCGGTGATCACGAACGCGGCGAGGATGACCAGTGTGCCGCCCAGGAGCCCCGCGTTGCCGATGACCCACCCCTCCCGGAGGAACATGATCACGCCCAGGATGGTCAGCAGCGTGGGCGTGAACACTCCGCCGAACGTGCCGAGGCCCCGGCCGGGGCGGGCCAGCCCCAGCACCTCGCGCGGCGATCGAGTCTTCCTGGATGGCATCACGTTCTCCCGTCGGGACCCGGAAAGCTATTTGCCGGCGGCACGGAACGCATCCGGGGCACCGCTAGTCCCGGACGACCTCGTGCTCCAAGCCCACGCCCCGGTCCTGGAGCGCGGCGACGACCCGGTCCAGGGCGCCGTCCTCGGCGGCGACCCGCTCCGGGGGCGAGATCCCCGGCCCCCGGTAGCCGCCGTCCAGGACCAGCCGGGCGATGGCCGTGGCCGTGTACCCCGTGGCCCGGGCCATGGACGAGACACCCGTCCCAGGGTCGTAGCGGTCCAGGAGCCGGTACACGTGACGGACCGGTCCCGCGGAGTCCTCGCCCTCGACGACGACCCGCATGACCGTCAGGTCCGCCTCGTCCGGGCGGTAGGCCCATGCGTCGCTCAGGAGCCGGGCGGAGATCGACAGGGGAGCGACACGCGTACCGTCCACGTCCACCGGGTCGCCGGAGAAGAACCCGGAGTCCCGGAGCAGCCGGACCCGGTCGGCGTGCCCCGGCCATCGGAGCGTTTTCTCCACGAGGTCCGGCGCCTTGCTGGTGCGGAGCAGGGTCCGCAGGCCGTCCGTGTTGAACGCCTCCAGCTCGCCGACCCCCGGGATCCGGACGGTCTCGACCTCGCTCAGCGCCGGCAGCGTCCGTGTCTTCCCGGCGCGCCGCAGCCGAGCCGGCCGGGTGTACTCGGCGATCACGTCGATGGGGCTGAACGGGGCCCGGTACTCCCACGGCGGGGTCGGGTCCGCGGGGATCCCGCCGACCAGGCACTCGAAGCGGTGCACCGTTCGGAGACGGTGCTCCCAGTGGCCGAGGATGAGGTTGCTGAGGCCGGGTGCGACGCCCGCGTCGACGACGGCGACCACGCCCCGTCGCCGGGCCTCCGCGTCCAGGGCGAACGGATCCTCCTCGAAGAAGGAGATGTCCACGAGGTCGGTGCCGGCGGCCAGCACCTCCCGGACCGTTCGGTACCCCATGGGGCCGGGGACGGCGCCGATGACCAGGTCGTGGCCCTCCACCCGGCGTCGCAGCTCCTCGGCGTCGGACAGGTCCACGTGGATGCCGCGGATCGGATCCGGCCCCGTCTCCAGCCGGGCCAGCGCGGTGCGATCGGTGTCTGCGGCCGCGACGTCGAGGCCGTCGGCGGCCAGGTCCCGGGCCATGGCCGCGCCCACGCGGCCGGCCCCCAGCACGATGACGGATGCCATGCGTCCGCTCTCCCGGCGTTCGGTTCCGGGCGAACTTACGTCGACCCGGCCCCCGGGAGAAAGTCGTGCGGCGCGGGCGGGGGAATACTCCTACACGAATTTCGGGGATTTCCCCCGATGACTTCCAGCGTTCTTCCCACAGCGATCGGGGCCGGTGCGGCCTAGCTTCGTCGGCATAGCCCCGAGCACCCCTCCGACAATTCCGCCACCCAGGGAGGAAGCATGATCGTACCGAGTCATGCCGAGGAGGTCGCGTACACGGATCCCGACCGTCGCGATTTCGTCAAGAGCATGTGCG
>JAWVYT010000067.1:0-8362 GCA_033722595.1 Longimicrobiales bacterium | reverse complement strand
GACACGGACCACTTCCTGTACCGGGACTTCCAGTCGCGGAACATCATGCTGCGGGAGGGCGAGCCGTGGCTGATCGACTACCAGGGCGGGCGTCGGGGCGCGCTCCATTACGACCCGGCCTCCCTCCTCTACGACGCGAAGGCGGCGATCCCCGAGCCGGTCCGAGACGCGCTGCTGGAGCACTACCTGGACGCGCTGGAGGAGGTCATCGACGTGGACCGGGCCGACTTCCGGCACCGCTACCGCGGGTACGTGGTGGTGCGGATGCTCCAGGCGATGGGCGCCTACGGCTACCGGGGGTTTCACGAGGGCAAGCCGCGGTTCCTGCAGAGCGTGCCCCACGCGGCCCGGAACCTCGAGCTGCTCCTGGACCGGGGGCTGCCCGTGGCGATGCCGGAGGTGGAGGCCGTGTTCCGGCGGATCATCGATCGGTGGGCGGACTGGTCACCCGGGCAGGTCCGCGATGGTGGACTCACCGTCCGGATCACGAGCTTCAGCTATCGGGGTGGGTACCCCCGTGACCTGGATCCCCATGGCGGTGGGTTCGTGTTCGACTGTCGCGCGCTGCCCAACCCGGGTCGGCTGCCGGCGTACGAGTACGAGTCCGGGCTGGACTCGGGTACGGCGGAGTTCCTCGACCGTCGGGACGAGACCCGACACTTCTGGACCGGAGTCCGGCAGCTGGCCGACGCCCAGATCGAGGAGTACCTGCGTCGGGGGTTCACGAGCCTGGCCATCTCGTTCGGCTGCACCGGCGGGCAGCACCGATCGGTCTATATGGCCGAGCGGCTGGCGGCCCATATCCGGGAGGCGTTCCCCCGGGTAGAGGTCCGGGTCGCACATCGGGAGCATGAACAGTGGCCGCCCGGCGCGACCCGACCCGCGGGCCGGCCCGGCTGACCATGGACGGGATGATTCTCGCGGCGGGTCTGGGCACGCGCCTGCGGCCGCTGACCGATGAGACGCCCAAGGCGCTGATCCGCGTCGGCGGCGTGCCGATGCTGGAGCGGGTGGCCCGGCGCCTCATCGCAGCCGGTGTGGACCGGTTGATCGTCAACGTTCATCATCACGCCGACCAGGTCATCGAGTTCATCGGGCGACGGGACGGGTTCGGCGTGGAGACCCGGATCTCCCGCGAGCCCGCCCGGCCGCTGGAGACGGGCGGGGGATTGCTGCACGCCCGGGAGCACTTCCGTGAGGACGGCCCGTTCCTGCTGCACAACGTCGACGTGATCTGCGACGCGGACCTGGGCGCCATGGTGATGGCGCATCGGGCGGCCGAGGCGGGGCCCGGGTCCGGTGCCGTCCCCGGGACGCCGGTCCTCGCCACGCTGGCCGTGCAGGACCGCGCGGCGAAGCGGTTCCTGCGCTTCGACGACCACGGGCTCCAGGCCCGGATCGATCAGCGGGACGGCTCCGTGGATACGGCACGGCCGGTACACGGGGAGACACGGGACCGGGCGTTCGCCGGGATCCACGTGATCTCGCCGCGCATCTTCCACCTGATGACCGAGGACGGGTTCTTCTCGATCATCGAGCCGTACCTGCGGCTGGCCGGCGAGGGCTACCGGATCCTGCCGCACGACGTGACCGGGGCCCTGTGGCTGGAGGTCGGGGACCCCGATCGCCTGGAGCGAGCTCGGCGCTTCCTGCGCCGATCGAACGGAGACGAGGAGCGGGCTTGAGGATATTCGTGACGGGAGCCACCGGCTACATCGGCAGCGCCATCGTCCGGGAGCTGGTGGCCCGGGACCATCGGGTCACCGGGTTGACCCGCCTGGCCGAGAAGGCGTCCTACCTCCGAGAGCTCGGGGTGAGCCCCGTGATCGGGGACCTGCGGGATGCCGACAGCTACCGGGACGCCGTGATGACATCGGACGCGCTGGTCCACGTGGCGGCCGAGCACTCCGACTCGAGGGTCGCCGTCGACCGGGCGGCGGTGGAGGCGCTGCTGGAGGGCGCCGCGGACGGGCCGGCCCGGGTCGTCGTGTACACATCGGGCTGCTTCGTCCTCGGGGAGACCGGGAGCGAGCCGGCCCACGAGGATGCCGGCACCGAGGCCGCGCCGGAGCTGGTGGCGTGGCGACCGGCCCACGAGGAGCGGGTGCTGGACGCCGGAAGCGACGAGCTGGCCGCGTCCGTGATCCGGCCGGGAATGGTGTACGGCGGGAAGGACGGCGCGTTCGCCCGGTTCTTCGCCACGGCCGAGGAGGACGGCGCGGTCGAGTTCGTGGGGGACGGTGCGAACCGCTGGTCCCCGGTCTACCGCGGCGATGTGGCCCGTCTCTACCGGATGGTGGTGGAGGACGGGGGCCGAGGCATCTACCACTGCGCCGAGCCCGCCGAACGGGTCGGCGAGCTGGCCATGGCCGCGAGCCGGGCCGCGGGCGCCGGTGGCGCAACGAAGCGGCTCCGTGTGGAAGAGGCGCGGGAAGAGCTGGGCGCGTTCGCCGACGCGCTCACGATGGACCAGGTCGTGGGTTGCCGCCGGGCCCACGACTTCGGGTGGGAGCCCGACCACGAGCCGTTCATCGAGTCGGCGGAGGCCGTCTACCGGGAGTGGAAGGGCTAGCCGGCCATCCGGTTCATGAACGCCCGCTCGTCCGGCGTGAGACTGCCCTTGCCCTCCTCGTCGATCTTGCTGCGGATCCGCTCGACCTCGCTGCGATTGATCTCGTGCAGGCTGTCGACGTCGATCCGGTCCCACTTCTTCTCCTCCCGGGCGGTCTTCCCCGTCACCTTGTCCACCGGGGACGACCGGCCGGCCGTGGCCTTCCGCTGGAAGGCCGTGGAGCGACGCTCCCGGATCTTCAGGTAGCCCCAGCCGCCGGCGAAGCCGCCGAGGTGAGCGAAGTGTGCGATCCCGGCGCTGCCGCCGGAGATGCCGAACCATATGGAGAGCGCGGCCAGGCCCAGGACCATGCCCCGGGCCGGTACCGGCAGCACGCCCCAGATGTAGATCCTCTCGTGGGGCCAGTAGTGGGCGAAGCCGTAGAGGACGCCGAACACGGCGCCGGACGCACCGACGATGGCGGCGCCGGGGGTGAGGAAGAAGGACAGGAGGGCGCCCACCACGCCGGAAAGGAGGTAGAGGAGGATGAAGTCGCGCGATCCGATCCTCGCCTCCAGCCGCGGACCGAAGAAGTACAGGCCGATCATGTTGAAGAGGATGTGCATCAGCCCCGCGTGGAGGAACATGTACGTCACGATCGACCACGGCTGGCGCAGGACCCACGCGGGCACGAAGGCGAGCATCTGGTAGAGCGGCGACTGGGGCGGCACGACCAGGTACACGGCCACGTTGGCGATCAGCAGGCGGAGGACCCAGGGGGTCATCGATCTCCTATCCGGTCGTTGAGCGGTCTCACGGGGCGATTGAGCGTAATCGTGCGGCGGACGGCCGGCAACCGGCTCCGGCCGCCGGGGGCCGTGCCGGCCGCGATGCGCGGGAAAGAGGCTGCACCCATTATCTTTCCCCCGTGACCCGAGCCTCACCGGACGACCCGATCCTGACCGCGCTGCGCGACCGCGGCTCCGCCCTGCGCCGGATCCGGTACCGCGAGAACCGGTCCGTGCTGCTGTCCCTGGGTCGGGACGGGGAGACGCTCAACTGCCACGCCTGCTTCCGGGACGCGCCGCCGGGGATCGTCGAGGCCATCGTGAAGATGGTGAGCACCCGACGCGACACCCGCGCCCGTCGCGCGGCGCTTCGGACGCTCCGGACGTGGGAGGGCACGCGTCGCGGCCTGGAGGCGGCCCGCCGCCGGAAGCCGAGGCGGGGCCGCAGGATGAACGGGGCCGAGACAGCGCCGGTGCGTGCGCTGTTCCGCCGGTTCAATGCGGAGCGGTTCGGCGGTCGGCTTCCGGAGGTCCCGCTGCGGGTCAGCCGCCGCATGACCCGCTCGCTGGGCACGATCCGGTACGGCGACTGCGGAGACCGGGGCTCGGGCGGGCGGTCCGTCGTGGAGATCGCGATCTCGGTGGATCTGCTGGTGGCCCCGAATCGGTCGCTCCTGGAGGACACGCTCCTCCACGAGATGGCCCACGCGGAAGCGTGGCTCCGGCACGGACACCGGGGGCACGGCCGGGTCTGGCGGCGGATCGCTCGCCGGGTCGGGTGCCGGCCCCGGGCGGTGAACGATGTCCGGGCGGTGGCCGCCGCGGCCGCGTCGAATCGAAACCCGAGCGCATGAGGGACGTACGGATGGCTGCGGGCCCGGCCCGCACATGACACGGCACTACCGAGGAGGCGTACAGTGGACGAGCAAGAGAAGCGGGAGCCCGGGCGGGATCCCCTGAAGGAGCTGGAAGCACGGATCGATGCGGCGATCGAGGAGGCCCGGCCGAAGGTGAAGCGGGCGCTGGAGGAGCTGGACGCGCGGCTCGACGCGGCCGTGGACGAGCTGCGCCCGCGGATCGACAGCGCCATGGAGGACGTCCGTCCCCGGGTCGACCGGTTCCTGGCGGACGTCCAGCCGCGACTCGACTCGGCGCTCGAGCGAGTCCAGTCGCGGATCGCGGAGCTCCGCAAGGACCTCGAGGACCGGGCCGCCCGCGAGGAGGAGAAGCGGATCCCGGTGGCGCTTCCCCGGACCGGGGAGGAGGGAGCCGAAGCGGAGACGGAGCCCCCGAGCGAGCCCGCAGACTCCGGGCCCTGAGGCTCAGCCCGGAGGCGACGCCTTCGGCCGGGGACGGACGGACTCGTCCCCGGCCACGGCGTACAGCCACCTCCGCATCCTGCGGGTGTGGCTTCCTTCCCAGTACACCCGACGACACCCCGGACAGCGCCGGAACCCGGCCGACCGGACCCTGGGGTCCGTGCGGACCTCCGGCGGGAGGTCGCCGGTGACGTCCCGGCACCGGGCGGCGACCAGCGGCCGGTTGCAGACCAGGCACCGGGCGAAGAGCCGGTCACGCCAGTCCGCCCGAAAGAGCCCGAGCGGGGCCGCCAGCTCCCGGAGCTGTTCCGCCGGCCGGTCGGCCTCCACCACCCGGCACCACTCCGGGTCGCCCCGCTCGCCGCACAGCGCCCGGTCCCGGGTCAGCAGGACGCGCTGCTCCGTGCGAGCGAGCCGGGCGAGGTCGGGGTCGTCGAGCCGCTCATCGTAGACGACGTCCCGCCCGAGGGCCCGGAGCCACCGGGCCAGTCGGCCGAGCATGGCGTCGGCGACGAGCTTCACCTCTGCTCGAGGAACTCCCGCGTCTCGGACACGGCGTCGGCCGGGACCGGCTCGTCCTGGCCGATGGCTTCGACGCTGGTTTCCCACCCGAACGAAGCGTTGATGATACCGGCCAGCTCCTGGGCCTGCGCTCGGGTGGCCGTCGCGCCCGCCCGGACCCGGCTCACGGGGGTGCCGCCCAGCTCACCGTCGAGATACCAGACGGGGATGTTCCGCCGCTCGAGCCTCGCCCCCCAGCGCCGGGCAGTCGAGGGCGTCAGATACGTGCCGACCTGCACGGTGAACGTCGCGCCCGCCGGCGCCTCGGGCTCCGGGGTGACCGGCTCGGGCTCCGGGGCCGGCGCCGGCTCTACGGCCGGCTCCGCTTGCGTCTCGGGTGCCTCCGGCTCCGGCTGCGGCGCGGGCTCCGGCTGTCGCGGCGCGGGCTCCGGCCGGCGGGCCGCCCGGCGGGGACTCACCCCGAACCGGTACTGCAGCCCCGCTAGGCCGAGCGGGGTGTGGGCGATCGGGAACCCATCGGCGGACGGGCTGAACCCGATCGACGGCATCGTGATTCGGTCGCCGGCCTCGAGCCGTACGCCCAGCTGCGGGATGATGGACAGGTCGACGCCTATGGTCGGCGTGATGTTGCCCCGGATCACCGGATCGCGCCCGAACTGCCCTTCGCCAAGCGGCGGCGACCCGGACGCGGCTTGGTACATGACGGCCCCGAACGTCAGTGCGGCGAACGGTCGGACCGCATCGCCGAAGAGGGGTGGCCGCACCATGCCCCCGAGGTCCAGGCCGATGACGCCGTACTCCGCAGAGCCGTCCTCGAGCTGGCGGCTGGCGTAGGTCCCGCCGATCCGGAACCCGAGGAGGCCCGAGCCCGCGTAGTGCTCGATCTGGAGGCCCACCACCAGTCCCGGCTCGAGGGTGCTGTTCACCGTGGTCAGCCCGGGCGTAAGATCCCCGTCCTGAGAGTACCCGCCCGCTGCGGTGATGGTGAGCCCCGGGATCCGGGTCTGGGCCTGGACGCCGAGGGGCAGGAGCACGGCGACCAGGGCGAGGGCCCCGATCGGACGGCACGTGGGCGCGCGACGCATGAGCAGCCTCCTGTGCACTGACGTTGGGGTAGAGCCACCGACCCCACGTTAACGTGCCGGTCGGCTCCGTGCCATCCTTCCGCGGCCGGCGCCCGCGTCGCCCCCGGCGCCGGGACTGGTCCGCCGCAGCGCCCGTTCCTACCTTGGGGCGTTCTCAGCCAGGGAGCCCAGCACGGGACCAAGGAGCCGCCAGTGGCCGACGACCGACACGACCCTCCGATGTCCGACCCGGACCGACCGGGCGCGATGATGCCTGCCGGCGACGTGGCCGGTGGCGACGAGCGGCAGCCCCCCGCGCCGTACGTCCCGGCGAGCGAGTCGCCCGCGGAGGCCACGTTCAAGGCCATCACGGCGGGGATCCTGTTCGGGATCCTCTTCGGCGCGGCGAACGCGTACCTGGGGCTCCGCGCCGGGCTGACGATCTCGACGTCGATCCCGGTGGCCGTGATGACCGTGGCGCTGTTCCGGGCGCTGAAGGCCGGCGGGGTGACCAGCTCGATCCTCGAGGCGAACCTGTCCCAGACCGTCGGGTCGGCCTCCAGCTCGGTGGCCAGTGGCGTGATCTTCACGCTGCCCGCCCTCTTCCTGTGGGGCTTCGACACCGATCTGGTCCAGATCACGCTCCTGGCCATGAGCGGCGGGCTCCTGGGGATCCTCTTCATGATCCCGCTCCGGAGCTTCCTGATCGTCCGGGAGCACCACCAGCTGCCGTACCCCGAGGGCACGGCGTGCGCGGAGGTGCTGAAGGCCGCGGAGTCGGGCGGGTCGCGCGCGAAGAACGTGTTCCTGGGGCTCGGGATCGGCGCGCTGATGAAGGGGGTCACCGGCTGGGTCCGGGCCGTGCCGGACGACCTGCACGTGAACATCCCCTTCCTGAAGAAGGGACAGCTCGGGAGCGACGTCTCGGCCGCGCTCTTCGGCGTCGGCTACATCCTGGGCCCGAAGATCGCCACCATCATGGTCGGCGGCGGCCTCCTCTCGTGGCTCGTCATCATCCCCGTGATCGCGTACTGGGGCGAGGGGCGGGTGGAGCCGCTGTACCCGGAGACGGCGCTCACCATCGCCCAGATGGACCCGTCGCTGATCTGGACGCGATACGTGCGCTACATCGGCGCGGGGGCCGTCGCGACGGGCGGGCTCATCACGCTGATCCGGAGCATCCCGACCATGATCGAGAGCTTCAAGATCGGCGCGGCCCAGATCCGGGACCGGATCGCGGCCGGCGACGCGGCGGAGAAGGTGCTCCGGACCGAGAACGACCTGTCGCTCCGGGTCGTGGGGATCGGCGCGGGGATCATCTTCCTGGTGCTCACGCTCGCACCCCAGGCGTTCAGCTCCATCGAGTTCACCTGGGGCCGGGCCATCGCGGCGCTGCTGGTGGTGATCTTCGCCTTCTTCTTCGTCACGGTGAGCTCCCGCATCGTCGGCCTCGTAGGCGTGACGTCGAACCCGACCAGCGGGATGACCATCGCCACCCTCCTCGGCACGGCCAGCGTGTTCCTCCTGCTGGGATGGACGGACGACGCCGGCAAGATCGCCGCGCTCACGGTGGGCGCGGTGGTGGCCATCGCCGCGAGCATCGCCGGTGACACGTCGCAGGACCTGAAGACCGGGATGCTCCTGGGCGCCACGCCACGCCGCCAGCAGGTGGGGGAGCTGGTGGGCGTCCTCACGTCCGCCGCGTTCGTCGCCCTGACCGTGCTGCTCCTGGCCAACGCGTACGGATTCGGCGGCGAGGAGCTGCCCGCGCCGCAGGCCACGCTGATGCAGCTGGTGATCGACGGCGTGCTGGCCCAGAACCTCCCGTGGACGCTGGTCTTCATCGGCGCGGGGATCGCCGTGGTCGTCGAGCTCCTGCGGATCCCGTCGCTGCCGTTCGCCGTCGGCGTGTACCTCCCCGTCTCCACCATGTTCCCCGTCTTCCTGGGCGGGCTGCTCCGGCTCTTCATGCTCCGGCAGGTGGAGGGCGATCCGGAAGCGAAGCGGGCCCGCCGCGACCGCGGGATCCTGTTCGGGTCCGGGCTCGTGGGCGTCACGTCGAACCCGACCAGCGGGATGACGATCGCCACGCTGCTGGGGACCGCGTCGGTCTTCCTG
>JAWVYT010000066.1:0-8391 GCA_033722595.1 Longimicrobiales bacterium | reverse complement strand
GCCCGTAAGGCGTACGAGGAGGAGATGAAGAAGATGACCGGCGGGATGAACCTGCCGTTCAATCTCCCCGGCATGCCCTGAGGTCGGATGGGGGTCATCGAGGACCTGACCACCGAGCTGTCCCGCCTGCCCGGGATCGGTCGCAAGACCGCGCTCCGCCTCACGTACTTCATCCTGAAACGAACGCCCGAGGACACCCGACGGCTGGCCCGTGCCATCGAGTCGGTGGCGGACCGCGTGCGCGAATGCTCGCGATGCGGTAACCTCACGGAGTCGGATCCCTGTGAGCTGTGCGAGGATCCGCGACGGGACCCGTCGGTCATCTGCGTGGTGGAGGAGGCGTCGGACATCGGCGCCATCGAGCGGACCGGCGAGTTCCGAGGTCGGTACCACGTCCTGGGTGGGCACCTCTCGCCCCTGGACGGTGTGGGACCGGAGGAACTGAATATCGACCGGCTGCTCCAGCGGTTGGGGGAGGATGGGAGCGGGCCGGTGGAAGAGCTGATCATCGCGACGAACCCGAGTGTGGAAGGCGAGGCGACGGCCCTCTATCTTCAGAAGCTGGCCCGCCCGCTGGGCATCAAGGTGACGCGCCTGGCCCGGGGACTGCCGGTCGGGGGCGATCTGGAGTACGCGGACGGCGTGACCATCGCCGAAGCGCTTTCGGGACGACGGGAGCTGTGATGAAGACGAACAAGATCCTGCGGGTTATCGGTATCGGCGTGCTGGCCGCCGCGGCCGCCTCGCTGCTCGGCGTCCTCTTCGTACGGGACCAGATGTCCCGGCACCGCCGGGACCTGTTCAGCAGCCGGCCGCTCCGGCGGCTCGCGGCGCTGGGCTACATCGCCGGGAGCGAGCCGTCCGTGGATGCCGTCCGCCTGCTTCGCGACTACATCGCGTGGGAGCAGCAGCCGATCATCCGTCGGCAGGCGATCCAGGTGCTCAACAAGATGGAGCGGCTCCTGGAGTCTCCGGCGGCCGGCGCCGCCGGATGAGCCCTGACCCGCTCGCCTCTCTGGGGCCCGAGGACCTGAAGCGGGTCGATCGGCTCCTGGAGTCCTTCGTCTCCGAGGCCGGGGCCCGCTGTGCGCTCCTGCTCGACCGTGCGGGACGGCCCCTGACGGCGTTCGGCGAGACGCAGGAGCTGGACCAGACGAGCTTCGCCTCGCTGGCCGCGGCCGACTTCGATGCCAGCGACGAGCTCGCCGGGCTGCTGGGCGAGCGGGAGTTCACGTCGCTGTACCACCAGGGCGTCGACGGCTCCATGTACCTCTCGGAGATCTCCGGGATCGCGATCCTGGCGGCCGTCTTCGACCGCCGAACCACGCTGGGGATGGTCCGGCTGAAGACGCGGGAGGTCGTGCCCCGGCTGGTGGACCTACTGGACGAGCTCGGCGCGCGCGAAGGGGAGGGCGGCCGCCTGGACGAGAACTTCGCGGACGACGCGGTCAGCGAGATCGACCGGCTATTCACGGGCTGAGGAGAAGGGGCGAAGACCGATGTCCATGATCAACTACGCCAGCCGGGAGATCAACTGCAAGATCGTGTACTACGGTCCCGGGCTGTGCGGGAAGACGACGAACCTCGAGTACGTCTACGACAAGGTCAACCCGGAGACCCGGGGCAAGATGGTCTCGCTGGCCACCGAGAACGAGCGGACGCTCTTCTTCGACTTCCTCCCCGTGGACCTGGGCAGCATCCGCGGGTTCAAGACCCGGTTCCACCTGTACACGGTCCCCGGACAGGTGTACTATAACGCGAGCCGGCGGCTGATCCTGAAGGGCGTGGACGGGATCGTCTTCGTCGCGGACAGCCAGGCGGAGCGCATGGACGCGAACCTGGCGTCCATGCAGAACCTGTACGAGAACCTGGCCGAGTACGGCTACGACCCGCGTCAGCTGCCGCTGGTCCTGCAGTACAACAAGCGGGACCTGGCCACGCGGGTCCCGGTGGACGAGCTCAGCGCGCAGCTGAACCCCGGCGGGCTCGAGGAGTTCGAGGCCATCGCCATCGAGGGGGAAGGGGTCTTCGATACGCTGCGGGCGGTCAGCAAGCAGGTGATCAAAGCGCTGAGCTGACGTCCATGTCACTCCTCGAGCGGCGGACCCTGCCCAACGCCATCACGATGACCCGGGTCGCCCTGTCCCCGGCCGTCTTCTTCCTGGCGCTGGCCGATGGCTTCACACCCCGCCTGCTGGCGTTCCTGCTGTTCGCCGTGGCCGCCATCTCCGACCTTTGGGACGGCTACCTGGCCCGGAAGCACGACTGGGTCTCGGACTTCGGCAAGCTGATGGACCCGCTGGCCGACAAGCTCCTCCTCGCCGCTACCTTCCTCCCGTTCTACATCATCTCTCACCGGCCGGGGATCCTCGGCGACCTGCCGTACTGGGGCGAGCTCCCCGTCTGGGTCCTGGTCGTGATCTTCGGTCGCGAGATCCTGGTCACGGTCGTGCGCCAGATCGCGGCCCGCCGGGGGCGCGTGATCGCGGCGGGGCCGGCGGGGAAGTACAAGGCGGCCGTTCAGAACGTCTTCAGCGGCGCGGTGCTCCTCTGGTACGCGCTCCAGGCCGCGGCGCGCGACCATCAGTGGGCCAGCGCGTTCTGGGGCGCGTGGCAGGAGCTGGTCCACGGGCCCGTGATCGGCGTGTCGCTCCTGGTGGCCCTCGTCCTGACCGTGTACAGCATGCTGGTGTACTTCTGGACGTGGCGAAGCCAGCCGGAGCCCACGTGAGTCGGGTCGCCGAGGTCTCCGAGGCGCTGACCGCCGCGGGGCTGCGACTCGCGCTGGCGGAGAGCTGCACCGGCGGGCTCGTCGCCGCCCGGCTGACCGACCGCCCCGGCGCGTCCCGGTTCCTGGAGGCCGGGCTGGTGACGTACTCGAACGCGGCCAAGCAGTCGCTGCTCGGCGTGCGGTCCGAGACGCTGGCCGCCCATGGCGCTGTGTCCGAGCCGGTCGTCCGCGAGATGCTCCGGGGCGCGCGGGAGCGTACGGGCGCCGACGCCGCCATCGCCATCACCGGCGTCGCCGGACCGGAGGGCGGTACGCCGGAGAAGCCGGTGGGGACGGTGTGGATCGGGGCCGGCGTGGGACCGCTCGAGCGGGTGCGGGGGTACCGGTTCGATGGCGACCGGGCCGGGATCCGGGCGGCGTCGGCCGATGCCGCGCTGGAGCTGCTGCACGAGCTGCTGGCGGAGCGGTCGTGACGGCGCACGCGGCCGGCGAGTCGCGCTACCTCGAGGCCGCCGACGGGACCCGGCTGCACTACCGGGCCTGGCCCGTGGATCGGCCCCGGGCGGTGATGCCGGTGCTCCACGGCCTCTTCGAGCACAGCCGCCGCTACGCCGAGCTGGCCTCGGTCATGAACGGCGCGGGCGTGGCCGTGTTCGGACTGGACCTCCGCGGGCACGGGCTCTCGGAAGGCCGCCGGGGCCACGTCCGGCGCTTCGATCGCTTCATTGACGACGCGGCCCGGTTCGTGGACACCGTCGCGGCCACAGTGCCCGACGCGCCGCGGTTCCTCCTGGCCCACTCCATGGGCGGGCTCGTGGCGGTCCGGTACATGGAGGAGCGACGCCCGGCGCTCGCCGGCGCCATCCTCACGTCCCCGTGGCTGGAGACCGCGGCCCACGTACCGGGGTGGCAGAAAACGCTGGCGCGCGTCCTGGACCGGGTGCTGCCGATCTTGCCGTTCCCCGCGGATCTCGATCCGGCGGAGCTCTCGCACGACCCCGAGCGCGTGGCCGACTACCGCGAGGACCCCCGCATCTTCTCGACGTTGACCCCCCGGTTGTGGGAGGAGGTCCGCAGGGCCGCGGACGCCGCCTTCCGACACCGCGACCGCCTCGACCTCCCGCTCCTGTTCCTCCTCGGCGGCGACGACCGGATCGCCCGGACCGACCGGAGCGTACAGCTCGCCCGGTCGCTTCCGGCCACGGATGTGACGGTCGAGGTACTGGCCGGGTATTATCATGAGGTCCTGCAGGAGGTGGAGCGCGCCGCCGTCATGGGGGAGATCCTCGAGTGGCTGGAGGCCCGGCTGGACTGACCCTGCCGGTTCGGCAGGACCGTCCGGCACCGGCATTGCACGTCGAACAGGCCGGAAGAGACCGGCTTTGGCCCTGTACACGGAGAACGATGACGGATCAGCAGAACGATACGACGCCCGAGGAGGCGGTGGACACGGCCCCGGACGGGGGCGACCGGGAGGTCGGGGAGGAGATCGCGGTCGACCCGGGGTCGCCCGACCGCGGGAGCGCGGAGGGCAGCCGCCCCGACGGGGACGAAGTGGAGCAGCTGCGGGAGCAGCTGGAGTCGCTGAACGACCGGCACCTCCGGCTGGCGGCGGAGTTCGACAACTACCGGAAACGGAACCAGCGCGACCGGGAGTCCCTGGCCAGCCGTCTCCAGGCGGACCTGGTGACCGCGCTCCTGGACGTGCTGGACGACCTGCAGCGGGTCGGCGAGGGCGGGGACGACGCGAACGCCGAGGCGGTGCTCGAGGGCGTCCGCCTCGTGGAGAAGAAGTTCCAGACCGTGCTGGAGGGCGCGGGCGTGGAGCCCGTGGACGCCGAGGGCGCCCGCTTCGACCCGGAGCTCATGGAGGCGCTCGGGATGGTGCCGACGGACGTTCCGGAACAGGACGGTCGGGTCGCCGACGTCTTCCAGCGCGGCTACCGGCTGCGGGACATGCTCCTGCGCCCGGCCCGCGTCCGGGTCTACCAGTACAGCGAGGACGGGTAAGCCGATATGGCGACGGCGGGCACCAAGGATTACTACCAGATCCTCGGCGTCTCCGAGAAGGCCGAGCCCAGCGAGATCAAGAAGGCGTACCGGAAGCTGGCCAAGCAGTACCATCCGGACGCCAACGCCAACGATCCCAAGGCTGCGGAGCGATTCAAGGAGATCGGGGAGGCGTACGCCGTCCTGTCGAACGAGGAGAAGCGCAAGCAGTACGATCAGATGCGCCGCATGGGCCCGTTTGGCGGCCTGGGCGGGCGGCCCGGTGGCGGGCGGTCGGGCTCGACCGGCTCGACCCGGATCAACATGGAGGATCTGGGCGACATGGGTGGCCTCGGCGACCTGTTCAGCTCGATCTTCGATTTCGGCCGCAAGCGCCAGCAGCCCCGCCGTGGAGCGCAGCGCGGCGGCAACGTCGAGTACACGGTGGAGATCCCGTTCGAGACGGCGGCGAGGGGCGGGACCATCAGTATCATGGTCCCCGTGACCGAGGAGTGCGCCACGTGTGGTGGGACCGGCGCGGCGCCCGGCACCCGGACGACGGTGTGCAGCGAGTGCAAGGGCTCGGGCACCGTCTCGTTCGGCCAGGGCGGGTTCGCCGTCAACCGCCCGTGCCCGGCGTGCTACGGGCGGGGGCAGGTCCCGACGCAGCCGTGCGCCACGTGCCGGGGGAGCGGCCAGGTCCGCCAGGAGCGGAAGATCCGGCTGAAGGTGCCGGCCGGCGTCGAGACGGGGTCGAAGCTCCGGCTCTCCGGCCAGGGCGAGCGGGGGAGCGGCGGTGGCCCGCCGGGCGACCTCCTGATCACGTTCCAGGTGAAGCCGCACCGGTTCTTCCAGCGCGAGGGGCTGGACGTCCACTGCACGGTCCCGGTGAATATCGCCCAGGCCGCGCTGGGCTCGAAGATCCGGGTCCGGACGGTGGACGGGAAGAAGGTCTCGCTGAAGATCCCGCCGGGGACCCAGTCGGGGACCAAGTTCCGCGTGCCGGGGCAGGGGATCGAGAAGGGCGGACAGCGCGGTGACCAGCTGGTGAAGGTCAAGATCACCGTGCCGGACACGCTCGACTCCGAGGAGGAGAAGCTGATGCGGGAGTTCGCGGAAGCCGCCGACCTCAAATACTGAGCCGAGGACCCATGACACGAACCTTCCAGGACGACGACCTCCTCCTGTGGGAGGCGTACGCCGCCGCCCCTCGGTCCGGGGAGGACCACGGCGCCCGGATCGTCTTCCACTGCCTCACCGACCGGACCCGCCGCGCCCGCGTGCTGGAGCAGGATTCCAGCCGGTCGGGGATCGAGCAGCGTCTGACCGACGCCGACGACGAGGAGCTGGCGGAGCTGCTGGACGCGGCCGAGCCGATCCGCTGAGGCGGCCGCCCCGGGGTCCGCCCCGGCCGGCTAGCGGATCCGTCCGCCGCCCAGGAGCACGTCGCCGGCGTAGACCGCCCCGGACTGGCCGGGCGTGACCGCGCGCCGGGGCTCGTCCAGCGTGAGCCGCAGCACGTCGGCCCGCCGCTCTTCGATGGTGGCCGATGTCAGCGCGCCGCCGTGCCGGAGCCGCACGGAGACGCGATCCCCCGATCCGGGTGGCGGCCCGAGCCAGTTCAGGTCGCCGAGGACCACATCGGTCCGGTCCAGCTCGTGGTCGTCGCCGACCACCACCTCGTTCGTCCCGGGCCGTGTCTCGATCACGTAGAGCCGCTTCGGGAACCCGCCGCCGAGCCCCTTCCGCTGGCCCACGGTGTAGCGGGCGTAGCCGTCGTGCTCGCCGACCGCCTCGCCGGTGGACGTGACCATCCGTCCCGGCCGGAGCGCCGGGTGGTCGGGACCCAGCCGGCCGGCCAGGAACTCGGTGTAGTCGTCGCCGGGGACGAAGCAGATCTCCTGGGACTCGGGCTTCTCGGCGGTGGTGAGCCCCAGCGCCCGGGCCCGGTCGCGGACCTCGGGCTTCGTCAGCTCGCCGACCGGGAAGAGCATCCGGTCCAGGACCGCCGGGGGGACGCCCCAGAGGAAGTACGACTGGTCCTTCCGGTCGTCGAGGCCCCGGAGCAGCTCCGTGCGGCCGTCCCGGTGCCGGATGCGGGCGTAATGGCCGGTGGCGATGAAGTCGGCGCCCAGGGCCCGGCCCCGGCGCAGGAGCTCCGGGATCTTCGTGTTGGAGTTGCAGCGCACGCAGGGGTTCGGCGTCCGTCCGGCCACGTACTCGTCCACGAAGTCGTCGATGACGGATTCCGTGAACGACTCCTCCATGTCGAAGACGTAATGGGGGATCCCCAGGTGGTCGGCGACGTGGCGGGCGTCCATGATCCCCTCGAGCCCGCAGCAGGTGTTGGCGGGGCCGCCGTTCTCCTCGTAGCAGAAGGTCTTCATGGTGGCGCCGATGACCCGGTACCCGCTCTCGACCAGGAGCGCCGCGGCCACGGAGCTGTCGACGCCGCCGGACATGGCCACGAGGACCGTGTCCCCCGGGGCGCGGCCCGTCACGCCTGCACCCTCCGGGGCGCGGCCGGTCACGCCTGCACCCCCCGGGCCCGCTCTGCGACCTCCCGGAAGACCGCGATGGCGCGGTCGATCTCGGCCTCGGTCGTGGGCCAGCCGAGGGAGAACCGGAGCACGGCGTCGGCCTCGACGCCCATGGCCAGCAGGACGTGGCTCGGGGCCGACGCGCCGCTGTGGCACGCCGAGCCGGACGAGACGGCCAACCCCGCCAGGTCCATGGACGCGAGCAGCACGTCGGAGTCCAGGTCCGGGATCGCGACGCTCAGGACGTGCGGGAGCCGCTCCGCACCCGTGCCGTTGACGACCAGGCCCTCCACCGACCCGGTCAGCGCCGACTCGAGGCGGTCGCGAAGTGCCCGGAGCCGACGGGCTTCCGCCGCCTGCTCGGCGACGGCCGCGTCCAGCGCGGTGGCAAGTCCCACGGCGCCGGCCACGTTCGAGGTCCCGGCCCGGAGGCCCCGCTCCTGGCCGCCGCCGTGCAGGAGCGGGGCCAGCTCGGTGCCGCGTCGGACGTAGAGCGCGCCCACACCCTTCGGCCCGCCGAACTTGTGGGCGCTCACGGCCAGCAGGTCGCAGCCGATCCCGGCGACGGAGACGGGCACGTGCCCCACGGCCTGCACGGCGTCGGTGTGGAAGGTGGCGCCGTGCTCCCGGCACCAGGCCGCGATCTCGGCCACCGGCTGGATGGTCCCGACCTCGTTGTTCGCCGCCATCACCGAGACCAGCCGCGTGTCGCCCTGGAGCGTCTCGGTCAGCGCGTCGAGGTCCAGCCGGCCGGCCTCGTCCACGGCCAGTGTGGCGACCGGGGCGCCCTCACGGGCCGCCGAGGCCGCCGCCCGTCGGACGGCGCTGTGCTCGATGGCCGACACGGCGACCCCGCCGCCGCGGGCCCGCCAGTGCCCGAGCACGGCCAGGTTGTCGGCCTCGGTACCGCTCCCGGTGAACACGATCTCGTCGGGCTCGGCCCCGAGGGCCGCGGCGACGCGCTCCCGGGCGGTCTCGAGCGCCGCCCGTGCGGCGCGGCCGGGCCCGTGGCTGCTCGACGGGTTCCCGAACCGGTCCGCGAGGAACGGCTCCATGGCGTCCCGGACCTCCGGACGGACCGGGGTCGTGGCCGCGTGGTCGAGGTAGAGGGTGTCGTCGGTCATGGGGTGC
>JAWVYT010000065.1:0-8396 GCA_033722595.1 Longimicrobiales bacterium | reverse complement strand
TCCGAGGGCGCGGCGGTGATCGGGCCGAACGGCTCGGGGAAGACGAACCTGATCGAGGGCCTCTACTACCTGGAGATCTTCAGCTCCTTCCGCGGCGCCCCGGACGCTCAGCTCGTGCGGTTCGGCCAGGAGACGTTCCATATCCGCGGGCGCTTCGAGACGCCGGCCGGCGAGGAGCTCGAGGTGACGGCGGCGTACGAGAGCCGGCGCAGGAAGAAGCGGGTCACGGTGAACGGGGCGGAGCCCGAGCGGCTGAGCGACGCGCTGGGCCGGATCGGCGCCGTCGTGTTCTCGCCGTCGGATGTGACGCTGATCTCCGGGGCGCCGTCGGAGCGGCGGCGGTTCCTGGACATCGTGCTGTCGCTGAACGTCCCCGGCTACCTGCCGGCGCTCCAGCGGTACCGGCACACGCTCAAGCAGCGGAACGCGCTCCTGAAGGATGGCGCGTCGCCGGCGGCGCTGGAGCCGTGGACGGTGGCGCTGGCGGAGTCCGGCGGGAAGGTGATGCGGGCCCGGGCCCGCTGGGTGGCGGAGCACGCGCGCGGCTTCGCCGAGCGCTACGAGCGGATCGGCGGGGAGGCTGTGGCGCGGATGGCGTACGAGGCGAGCACCCGGGACGAGGGGACCCCTGCCCCGGATGACCCGGAGGCCGTCTATGTCGAGTCGCTGCAGGCAGAGCTCGACCGGCTGCGCGACCGGGAGCGGGAGCGGGGCGTGACGCTGCGGGGCCCGCACCGGGACGACCTGAGCTTCACCCGGGTGGACGACGGATCCGGCCGCGACCTTCGCGACTACGGGTCCGGCGGACAGCAGCGTACGGCGGCCGTGTCGCTGCGGCTGATGGAGGCGGTGACGATCCGGGCGTCCCGGGGACGGGCGCCGATCATCCTGCTGGACGACATCTTCGCCGAGCTGGACCCCGGGCGGAGCGAGCGGGTGCTGGAGCTCCTGGACGACGAGCCGGGCCAGGCGATCCTGACCGCCCCGAAGTCGTCGGACGTCGAGGTGCGGAGGGGTGGGCTGCCCCGGTGGCGGATCGCGGCGGGGAAGGTGATGACGGCGGCATGATTCGAGTTCGATTTCGAGTTCGATTTCGATGGAGAGGGATTAGGGAGAGGGAGAAGGAGAGTTGGGTTGGAGGGTAGGGGCGGAGATGACGGACGGAAAGCGGAAGAAGCCGTTGACGGTGCGCGAGGCGCTGGCGGGGTACCTGAGGGAGTCGGGGCTCGGCGAGCGCATCGAGCAGGCCACGGCGGTGGAGGAGTGGACGGAGCGGGTGGGCGAGAAGATCGCCGACGTGACGGAGCCGCTCCACGTCCGGGACGGGGTGCTGTTCGTAGGGGTCCGGTCGAGCGCGTGGCTGATGGAGCTCCGGATGATGGAGGCGGAGATCCGGCGTCGCGTGAACGAGGATCGGGGCCGGGGCCGGATCCGGAAGATCCGGTTCGTGATGGACGAGGAGACCGAGGCCGAGCGCCGACGCCCGGGGTGGGGTCGGCGCAGGCCCGAATAGAAGGCAACATAGCCGGCCGTCCCGGGTAGTATAGACGGCTGTGAACCAGACGAAACTCACCGGCGGGGAACATGGCGAAGAAGGCGACGGAGAACGACTACACGGCGGGGCAGATCCAGGTACTGAAGGGCCTGGAGGCCGTCCGGAAGCGGCCGGGCATGTACATCGGCTCCACGGCCGCCCGGGGGCTGCACCATCTGGTCTACGAGGTGGTGGACAACGCCGTGGACGAGGCCATGGCGGGGTACTGCACGGAGATCGCCGTCACGCTCCACGAGGACGACTCGGTGACCGTCTCCGATGACGGCCGCGGGATCCCCGTGGACGTGCACCCGACGGAAGGGGTGCCCGGCGTCGAGCTGGCCATGACCACACTGCACGCGGGCGGGAAGTTCGACCGGACCACGTACAAGGTCAGCGGCGGGCTCCACGGCGTGGGTGTGAGCGTGGTGAACGCCCTGAGCGCGTCGCTCGAGGTCGAGGTCAAGCGCGAGGGCAAGGTCTACAGACAGCGCTACTCCCGGGGCATCAAGGAGACGGAGCTCGAGGAGGTCGGAAAGGTCAAGAAGAGCGACAGCGGGACCACGGTCACCTTCAAGCCCGACACCGATATCATGACCGAGACCCGCTTCTCGTTCGACACGCTGGCCAACCGGCTGCGGGAGATGGCGTTCCTGAACAAGGGGCTCCGGATCACGCTGACGGACGAGCGGGCGAAGGACGAGGAGGGCGAGCCGAAGTCCCAGGAGTACAAGTACGACGGCGGGATCGTGGAGTTCGTCTCCTACCTGCGGGGCACGCGGCAGGCGCTGCACCCGGAGCCGGCGTACATCGAGGAGGCCCGCGAGGAGGCCGAGATCGAGCTCGCCTTCCAGTACGACCAGGGGTACAACGAGAGCACGTTCACCTTCGTCAACAACATCAACACCCACGAGGGCGGGACGCACCTCACCGGGTTCCAGGCCGCGCTCACGCGTACGCTGAACGACTACGCGAAGAAGAACAACCTGCTCAAGAAGGACCTGGAGTCGCTCTCCGGCGATGACGTCCGGGAAGGGCTCACGGCGGTCCTCAGCGTGCGGGTCAAGGAGCCCCAGTTCGAGGGGCAGACCAAGACCAAGCTGGGGAACAGCGAGGTCCGGGGCGCCGTCGAGCAGGTGGTGAACGACAAGCTGTCGGCCTTCCTGGAGGAGAACCCGAAGGTCGGGAAGGCGATCATCGAGAAGGCGGTCTCGGCCGCTCGGGCCCGGATCGCGGCCCGGAAGGCGCGGGACCTGACGCGCAGGAAGAGCGCGCTGGAGGGCAGCGTGCTCCCCGGCAAGCTGGCCGACTGCTCCATCACGGACCCCACGGTCTGCGAGCTCTATCTGGTGGAGGGTGACTCCGCCGGCGGCACGGCCAAGCAGGGTCGCGACCGCAGCTACCAGGCGATCCTCCCGCTGCGCGGGAAGATCCTGAACGTGGAGAAGGCGCGGCTGGACAAGATCCTGTCGAACGAGGAGATCCGGACCATGATCACGGCCATCGGGACCGGGATCGGCGAGGACGAGTTCGACATCGACAACGCGCGCTACCACAAGATCATCATCATGACGGACGCCGACGTGGACGGCGCCCACATCCGCACGCTGCTCCTCACCTTCTTCTTCCGGCACATGCGGGAGCTGGTCGAGAAGGGCATGGTCTACATCGCCCAGCCGCCCCTCTACCGCATCTCGAAGGGGCGGGACGAGTACTACGCGTACAACGACAAGGAGCGGGCGGAGATCCTGAACCGGATCAGTCCCAACGGGACCGAGAGCGCCCGGGGGGTCAGCCTCCAGCGCTACAAGGGGCTGGGCGAGATGAACTCGGAGCAGCTCTGGCACACGACCATGGACCCGGAGACCCGGACGATCCTGCAGGTCACCCTCGACGACGCCGTCGAGGCCGACCGGATCTTCAGCCAGCTGATGGGCGATGACGTGGAGCCCCGCCGGGAGTTCATCGAGCAGAACGCCGAGTTCGTGAAGAACCTGGACATCTGATCTGAGGTCGCCGGGGCGCAAAGATCGCTGCCGCGATCTTCGCGAAGTCCCTTCTGGTGGTCCGTTCCTCTTTTCCCAAGAGATACCAGCGGCGGCGATGCCCGCCCGGGCGGTCGAGTCGGGCGCTGCGCGGCCGCGGGGGCGCCGGGGGCGGCCCATTGCGTCGCGACGAGCCGCATGAACGGGAGCCTCACGCCCATCGCGTCAGGGTCGGAGGTCGAGATGGGCGGCGTGCGGTCAGCGAAGGACCCAGGCGCCGCCGCCCAGCACCAGGACGACAACGGCGACGGCGACCTTCAGGCCCACCGCCAGCGTGCGAGCCACGAGCACGCCCCAGCCCACGCGGCGGGCGGTATCCAGGTCCCGGACCTCGTGGTAGGTCACGAGCGCGGCGCCGGCGAACGACCCGACGAAGCCGGCCACTACCGATCCGATGATGGGGATCGGCGCGCCCACCAGCACGCCCGCCATCCCGCCGAGGATCGCGCCCCAGAACGCTCTGGGTGAGCCGCCGTACCGGACGTTCACGCGCTGGACGACGAGCCACTCGGCGAGCTCTGCCAGCGCCGCCAGCCCCAGGGCCGTCACCAGCACCCACGCCGACACCTCGCCGGCCCAGACCCCGACCCCCACCAGGGCGGCCAGGACCCAGAGGCCCGGCAGCCCCAGCGGGATCAGCAGGATGGAGAGCGCCATGAGCGCCAGCACGCCCAGCCCCAGGAGGCTCACGGCGTCACCCCGGCGCTGCGCCCCCCGCAGCGGCGAGCGCCGTCGCGAGGGCCGGGGTCCGGCGTCGCGGTCCGATCACGGGCACAGGTTGCGAGCATGGTGTGCCGGAGAACATGCCCGCGGGCAGGTGCCGGCAGCAAGGGCCCCGCGCCGGCCCGGGATTGGCCCGTTCGCCGGTTTCCCCTAGGTTCGGGTGGCAGGACCAGGGAGCGATCAGAGAACGAGGCCGAGAATGGCGCGGAAATACGTGGGCAACGAGCTGGAGTGGCGGGTGATCCTGTCGGACCGGGAGTCCCGGCCGGGGATGGTGCCGGTGGTCTTCCACTGCACGAGCAACACATCGTTCGGTTGGCGCGTGGCGGAGGTCCCGGTCGAGAGGTTCGCCGGAAAGCGCGCGGAGGACCTCACCGACGAGGAGCTCGACACGGTGTTCGCCGAGGCGCAGCCGTTCGGCGCCCCCCGGGACCCGAAGGCGTCCGAGAGCGCCATCGGCCACACGCCCACCCGCTGATCCGGAGTCGCCGGCCGGAGCCAACTCGCTGATCCGGAGCCGCCGGCCGCAGTCGTGAACCTGGACTTGGGCGCCCCGGCCTGCCGGGGGCCGGCGAGGTCGTCCCCCCGGTCGTCTAGAGGAGGTGCTCGTACCGCGGGTTCTCCACCAGGGCGCCTTCCTCGCCCAGCACCTGTCGGTCCCACGGGAAGATCACGGTGGCGTCGGTCTCCACGGCGAAGAAGTCGGGCTTGTACTGCCCGGACTTCACGAAGCTCGTGGCCGTACGGATATCCGCCGGGCTCTCGGCCCGGACCGCGGCCAGCGCCATCCGCAGCGTCTCGCCGGTGGTGCAGATCTCGTCCACGATCAGCACCCGCTTGCCACGCGCCTCCCTGGGCGCAGAGGTCAGGAGCTGGGGCCGGTCCCGGACCTCCTCGAAGCCCGACCGCCGGCTGATCTTCATGGAGAAGAAGTCGAGGCGCAGGATCGAGGCGATGACGGCCCCGGGGATGACCCCGGCCTTGGCGATCCCGACGACGAGCTCCGGCTCGTAGCTGCGGGCCACGTTCACGGCCAGCGCCCGGCAGAGCTCGCCGAAGACGTCCCACGAAAGCTCGAGGACCCCCATCCCCTGCAGCGATGCGCCGGGGGCATCGAGGGCGAAGCCAGGGAGCTCTTCAGCGGCCATGGGCACGTCCGTATTGGAGGAGCGGACCCGAAAGGTAGCCGTCGGCGTGCGGAGAGGGAAGCCGGCTTGACCCGGACCTGGCCAGCGGGCATCCTGGGGCCATGACCGACCCCAAGACCCGGGCCGACGCCCGCCTGGAGACCGCGCTCGAGGACGCCGACCAGCAGGACCCCCGCCCGCACCTACGGGAGGCCCTGAGGGCGCTCAAGGACCGGGACCCGGACGGGTTCCGGGAAGCGCTGCGGCACTTCGAGGAGGAGCTGACCCCTGCGGTGGCCGGCGAGGCGGACCCGCTGGACGCATGGGCCGAGTATGGGATGATGCTTGCGCGGACGATCGGTGCGGGCCGGACGGTGGAGCTGGACAGCACCGGGCGCTCACGCCCCGTGGAGGACGTCCGGAACGCGACCGGGCTGGTCCTCCACGTCCCCGATGACGCGAGCACCCCGGCGATCGTGCTCCGGTACCCCCGGGAGGCGTCCCCGGCCCAGCGGGCGAGCTACGAGCTGCTGGTCGAAGGGCGGCAGACGGCGTCGCTTTATCAGGGGTGATCTTAGACTTGAGATCTGAGATCTGAGATCTGAGTTGGCGGAGTCGGGGCTCGCGGTGGGGCTTCGGCGTTCGTGGCAGGGCGGGGTTCGGCGCGGGGTGGGGTTCGCGGCGGGATGACGTTCGCGGCGGGGTGACGTTTGCGGCGGAGTCACGTTCGCGGGGGGGATTTTCGCGGCGATGGGACCTGCTGTGTGCGGCCGAACGTCGGGTGCGCAGGGGACGGGGGGGTGGGCCGAGGGTGCGCCGGCCGCGTCACGCGGCCCCGAGATGAACGGAGGGCCCGGCCGCGAACCCCTCCGCGCCCGGACCCACTCAGCTCTCAGCTCTCAGCTCTCAGCTCTCAGCCACCCTTGGCCATGCTGTCCAGGAACTCGCGGTTCGTGTCGGTCCGCTTCATCCGCTCGAGGAGGAACTCGAGGGCCTCGGCCGGCGGCATGTCGGAGAGGAAGTTCCGGAGCAGGTAGACCCGGTTCAGCTCCTCGTCGCTGAGCAGGAGCTCTTCCTTCCGGGTGCTGGAGCGGTTGATGTCGATGGCGGGGAAGATCCGCTTGTCGGCGATGTGGCGGTCGAGGTTCACTTCCATGTTGCCGGTGCCCTTGAACTCCTCGAAGATGACTTCGTCCATCCGGGATCCGGTGTCGATCAGGGCCGTGGCGATGATGGTCAGCGAGCCGCCGCCCTCGATGTTCCGGGCCGTGCCGAAGAACCGCTTCGGCTTGTGCAGCGCGTTGGCGTCGACACCACCGGACAGGATCTTCCCGGAGTGGGGAACGGTCACGTTGTACGCCCGGGCGAGCCGGGTGATGGAGTCGAGCAGGATCACGACATCGCGGCCGGCTTCGACCAGCCGCTTGGCCTTCTCCAGCACCATCTCCGCCACCTGCGTGTGCCGGTCGGCCGGCTCGTCGAAGGTGGACGAGATGATCTCGGCCGGGACGTGCTCCTCCATGTCCGTGACCTCCTCGGGCCGCTCGTCGATGAGCAGCACGATGAGGTGGACTTCCGGCTGGTTCTCCAGGATGGCGTTCGCGGTCTTCTGGAGGAGGATCGTCTTCCCGGCCTTCGGCGGGCTCACGATGAGCCCGCGCTGCCCTTTCCCGATCGGGGTGATCAGGTCCATGAGCCGCATGGACAGGTCGCCCTCCTCGTTCTCGAGCACGAGCCGGCCCTCGGGGTAGCGCGGGCGGAGGTTGTCGAAGGCGATCCGGTGCTTGGCCTCCTCCGGGTCGTCGCCGTTCACCTCTTCCACCTTCAGCAGCGCCAGGTACCGTTCGCCCTCCTTCGGGGGACGGACCTGCCCGAGCACCGTGTCGCCGGTACGCAGATCGAACCGCTTGATCTGCGACGGGGAGACGTAGATGTCGTCGGGGCCGTAGAGGTAGTTCCAGTCCTGGGACCGGAGGAAGCCGTAGCCCTCCGGGAGGACCTCCAGGACGCCCTCGCCCCGGAGCACGACATCGCTGTCCAGCAGGTTCTGCTCGATGCGGAAGATGAGGTCCTGCTTGCGCAGGCCGGAATAGTTCGAGATCTGGAGCTCCTCCGCCATGTCGTGGAGCTCCCCGATCGTCTTGCCTTTGAGTTCTGCGATATCCACGTCAGTCTCCGTACGTGCGACCTGGTTCGTCGGCTGTGCTGTGCGGACGCCAGCGGTCCAGGCACGGACCGCCGAACGGGTCGGAAGATCGTAGGAAGTTCCGGATTCAGTGCGGGATCAGGATTCGACCGGTGGTGACCGTCGAAATCGTGACGGCAGGATGTATGGGCCGAGGGTGAATGCCGAAAGATTAGCACGGGATCCCCTGGGGGTCAAGAGTGCCGTAGGAGGCGTGCGGAGGGGTGCCGGAGGAGGGAAGCGGGAGGGGGCCGGGGGGCTGTCGGGTAGCGCTTGACTTGTGGGCGCGGGCCCCGGACTTTATCTGCCCCACCGAAGCGGAGAGAACATGGCTCGTCACAACCGGGACGCCCGCGGCACGGACCAGCGGGACTGTGAGTACACGATCAGCTATCAGCCGGACTGGCTCCGGCAGGTCAAGGTGACGCGACTCCTTCCCACGGGCCGACAGTCGACGATGACCCTGTTCACGAACCCCGAGCCGCCGCAGCGGGAGCCGGGCCGCGAGGTCCGGACAGAGATCCGCAGCGAGGATCAGGGACTGGCCTTCCAGGTCGCGGTCCGTGACCCCGACCGGGTCATCAAGCGAGTGATCGTGGAGACCGGGCCGCCGGACTCGTCGGCCGGTGAGATGGGCCCCGAGGACGTCCTCTTCACCATCGACCACCGGGTCTGATCGCCGCGCGGCGAGGGCTCCGCCGCGGCCGGTGGGGCGGGGTGGACACGTCTGTTGCGGGCCGTCTATCTTCGTCCCTATGAACGGAGCCTGGAGTGCCCCCGTC
>JAWVYT010000064.1:0-8499 GCA_033722595.1 Longimicrobiales bacterium | reverse complement strand
TCCGCGTCCCAGTTCTTCTTCAGCGTCTGGAACAGCACCATCGGGTTCCGCGACCGGTTCCGCAGCTCGTTCTTCGCCAGGTTCCCCGCGATCGTGTACGCCCACGTGCTGAACTTCCGGTTCTGGTCGTACCGATGCAGATGCTTGTGCACCCGCACGAACGTCTCCTGGACCAGATCCTCCGCACGATGACGATCCCCGATCATCCGATGGACGAAGTTCAACAGACGGCCGTGATACCGATCCGCCAGCACCGTGAAGGCCCGCGGCTCGCCCGCCAGCGTCGCCGCCGCCAGCTCCGGATCCGTCATCGCCGCCAGCTCCTGGCTCCGGGTCCCGACCCGGGGCTGTTCCTGGATCTGTAACGCTCGTGCCATCGCCGCCTCCTTCCACCTGCGCCCGGGGTCTCGCGCCCGGCCCACGGCGGACGGCCCCACCGCCCGCACTCCCGCTTCGACACCCCTTGCAGGGGCACGGGCCGTACCAGAACATGAGAATTCCTACAAACCCCTGTGAAAACACGACTTATACAACTCAAACCGGCCACGAAGAACGGCTCGTGTGTCCACCGTGGGGGACGTATGGGTGTGGCGGATAATGGACAGTGAGAGACGCCGCCCGGGGATGTGGCGCGGCGGGTGGGTGGAGGGGCTCCGCAGCGAGCCTAGTGGTCGGCGCGCTGGAGCTCGGGGAACCGGGGGTGGTCGACGAGGGGTCTCCACATCCAGCCGATTTCGGCGCCGCGTCCGAAGGCGTGGTCGGGGTCGGCGGCGATCAGACGAGACAGGATCTCGATGGCCTCATCCTCCTGCCCGGCCATGACGCGCATCTGGGCTTCGACCCAGCGGAGGTCGTTGGCCACGTCGGTCTCGGAACTGATCTGACGGGCTGCGCGGTCGATGACCGCGCGGGCGCTGTCCTGCAGTCCCGCGGAAGCCAGGACGCCGGCAACGCTCAGGAGTGCGTTGATGCGCTCGTAGTCCTTGAGGGCCGGCTCGGCGACCTGCTCGACGCGTGCCGCGATCTCCCAGGCCCGTTCGGGGTCGGGCTCCATGGCCTCGGCGATCATCAGGTCGAGGGGGCAGTTGACGAATCCCGGGTCGTCGGGGAAGCGCTCTCGCCCGATTTCGCACCATTTCCGGGCTTCCGTCCAGTTCTCCACGTCGGCGTTCCCGGAGTACAGGCGCCAGAGGATGCCGTCGGCGGCATCGAGGTAGGCGTCGGCGTCGTAGGCGCGCTGTGCGGCGAGGATGCCCCGGGTGATGGACTCGGTGTTGAAGTAGAGGTGGGAGAGCACGCTGTGTGCGCTCGCGAGCGTGGGGTCCCGGCGAGTGGCCCGTTCGAGGTCCTCCTTGCCGCCCTCGAGCAGCTGCTGCTGCTCGCGATCGTCGTGGGCGACGTTGAGGAGGTATTTCCAGTAGCGGAGCGTACCGCGGCTCGCGAGCGCGTCCGGGTTGCCGGGGTCGATCTCCAGCGCCTGGTCGGCGAACGCGATGCCGCGGTCGGCGTGGCGGGCGGCCTCCAGCGGCTGGGATCCCGTCAGGCGGCTCTTGCGGTACTCGATCTCGCTCCGGACGATGGTCGGCCGGGCCCACAGGGTGTCGGCCTCCTGTGCGTCGGCGAGGAGCTGGTGCGCTTCCTCGAACCGGTCGAACGCGCCGTGGAGGTCGCCGTGGTTCGCGCGATCATCGCCCTGCCGGCGTAGCTGCTCTGCCCGCTGCACGAGGGTCCATGCCGTGAGGTTGGTCTCCGCGGAGCCCCGGGCCAGCTGGATCTGGTCGCCGAGCTTGGACCGGAGGAGGCGGCTGGCCTCCTCTCCGATCTCGGGGATGACCTGGAGCAGGCTGTCCGGCCGTCGGGGCTCCAGCGTCACGCGGCCGTCGGGCAGGGGGGCGCCACTGGCATCGTAGAGCTGGAGCGTCACGCGCAGGCGCTCGCCCTCGGGCTCGAGCACGCCGCCCACGAGTGTCCCGGCGTCCAGCGCGGCGGCGATGCTGTCGCGGGAGACATCGGTCCCCCGGAACCGGGCGACACCGTTGCGACTGACCACGTCGAGGGCCGGCACGGATGCGAGCTGCTCGATCAGCGATTCCGTCAGTCCGGCGGCGATGTGCTGGTTCTCCCGCGTCCGGTCTTCGAAGTACGGGACGGCGATCCGGTTTGGGTTGGGTCCGTAGTCGGCCAGGTCCAGCTCGGGCGTCGTGAACCGCATCACGGTGAACGCGCTGAGGCCGAGGGCCACGATCGCCAGGAGCGAGAGAGTGACCACCTCGGATCGCGGCGCCGTCTGCTGGCCCTTTTCCCCGTGGTGCCATCCGACCAGGACGGCGGCCGGGATCCCGACCAGGAACCACACCAGGGCCACGTAGTAGGCGACCTCGGGCAGGACGTTCCGGTCGGCGAACTGGTCCATGACCTCGAGGAAGACCCATCCTGCCGCGAGATACGACAGGACGATCTGGACGAGGCGACGTTCCCTGAGCTCCTGGAATACTCCCACGGTTGACTACCTGCCCTGTTGATCCCTAGAGGTCGACCCGGGTGACGGTGAACTTGATCGGGAGACTCGAGTTCACGCCGTTGTAGTACACGTCGCCGATCCGCTCCCCCTTGCCGCCCTTCGTGGTGATGACGGGGATGGAGTACCCGACCGTGACGCCCTCCGCCACCACCTGGACGAGGACGGTGGTCCCGACCTCGGTGCCGGTGTCCCGCGGCTTCCAGTCGGTCTGATAGAACTTCCGCCCCTTCTCCTCCACCAGCTTGATGGCGTCCGGGCCGATGGCCGTGATGGCGCTCGACGCGTCGCACGGCTCGCTGCCCTCGGGGCAGATCAGGACCGTGGGTCGGAACCGCTCGTCCGGCGAGCCCCGGAAATCGCCGGTGTCCAGCGGCTCCAGGAATGTCGCCAGCAGGTCCACCACCTCGAGGGTGAACCGGACCGGCGGGACGTCGTCGTCACCGGGGAACGTGGCCTCGACGGTCACGGTCCCCGCGCTGCCGGAGGTGGTCACCACCGCCGTCGCGTAGCCGGCGTCATCGATGGCATCGCCGGGGTCGGAGTCGCTGCTCGTCTCGACCTCGATGCAGTCGCCCGGCTCCGCGCCGCACTGGGTGGCGTCCGGAGCCGCCAGGCTGGCCGTGGCGCCGCCGGTGGCCGAGACGGCGAACCGTACGATCTCGCCCGGCACACCGCCCGACGGCCCGTCGAAGGGCTCGCCGTGGGGGGGCGAGGTCAGGCGCACGGTCACGGTCTCGCTCGACCCGAGCACGAGGTCCAGCGACAGCGTGGAAGCGGCATTCAGCTCAAGCTCCACGAACCGCTGGAAATGACTCATCCGCACGGTCTTCGACGACAGCGTGCCCGTGTCGCCGGCGTAGAGCGGCCGGGGCTCGATCCCCAGCACGCCGAGCACGGGACGGACCAGGCCATCGAGGAAGGCCGTCAGGGCGCTGCCCGACGTATCACCACCCTCGCCGTCGTACGGGCACAGCTGGTTCTCGAACGCCGGCTCCGCGGACTCGGGGGTCAGCGCCACCTCGCCCGGCGGGTCCGAGTAGCGGAAGGTAGCGGCGAAGTCGAGGAGCCGTTCCGGCACCCCGCCATTCTCCACCTCGTTGTTGCAGAACTGGACGGTCACGGGGATCGCGAACGTGTCCGTGTACGGCTCGAAGGTCACCCCCTCGGGACCCACGTTCTCGTCCAGCAGCTGCCAGACGTAGCACGGCTCGTATGCGATCCCGGCCACCGAGTCGTTCGGTACGCACGCGCTCCCTTCCGTCAGCCGCTCCTGGATGAGCCACCAGCTCTGCTCCGGGCCGGGGTCCTCCGGGTCGCACGTCTTCTCCCAGTCCTCGGGCATGAACACGCCCGCGTGGTCCGTGCGATACACGTCCTCCTGGCACGTCACCTCGAAGGCGAAGCAGTCGAGTCCGTCGCACCCTGAGACCTGCTCCACTATGAACTTGATCGGGAAGTTCTGACCGGCGTTGAAGCCCACGATCCGGTCCGGGTCCAGTTGCGTCGACGCGTTGTCGTATAGCGCCACGTCGAAGCGGGCCGCCGCGCTGTACTCCACCGTGATCGTGGTGCCATCGAAGACGAACTTCGGCAGCAGGATCGAGCCCCGGAACGGCTCGTTCGCGTCCTCCGTGGCCGTCTTCCAGCCGACGGAGAACATGCTGTCCGTCGCGGCGCTGCCCGGCTCGGGCTTCACCTGGATGAACGACTCGCCATCATGGGCCGCGTCCCTCTCGAACCAGAACTCGGGCTCGCCCGGCACGCACTCCGCCGCCTCGATCTTGTCCTCGGTGAGCTCGCCCTCCACCGCGAGACGGCAGATTTCGACCCGGGGCCGCGCCTCGATATCGAACGGAGCCGTCCGCACGTACACGTTGTCGTTGATGGGAGGCAGCACGAACACGCCCGAGCCGGTGAACTCGGTGTCGCGGGCGTCCTGGATCAGCGGGAGCCGGGCGTCCGGCCCCAGAACGGGGGTCTCGGCGGCGTCGCACGCCGCAACCAGGACCAGGGTGACGAGGGTGAGACAGCGACGGATCGGGATCATGAACATCCTTTCGTGTCAGGGATTCACGCGAGAGGATGATCGGTGCGGGGAGAATGGCGCGTCCGAAATCCAGGCGTACCGTATTTGGCGTGACGAGCGGATAAGGATGGGGCGGCACCCGCCCCGCTGTCAATGATCCGGACAGATCCTAACGGTCTCCCAGGAGCGCGGCGGCCTCCGGGAGCAGCCGCGCCGCGGCCTCGACCTCCGGGTCGGTATGGGCCAGGAATGCGTAGAGCCCTTCGTGTCCGAACCGGGACAGGATGATGCGGGAAAGGACGAGGCGCTCCAGACGGGCCGTGGCTTCGGGGTCGCGGGGCACTTCCACGCCCTGTTCGGCCGCGTAGGCGACGAACGCGGCCACATCCTCCGACTCGAGAGCGGGCTCGTCCACCAGGCGCGGGAGGTTGGCGTAGCGATCGGGTCGGTCGTCGAGGAAGCCCGGCACCCACCGGAGGAGCAGGTTCTCGTCGCGGATCCGCTGCACCCAGTGAGGGTCGGCGTGGTCCTCGAGCACGTGGTCCGGGTAGATCCCGCCCCCGCCGTACACGGTGCGTCCGCCGGCGGTGGTGCACGTCTCCCGTCCGATGCGCTCCCGCTCCTCGGCCGCGGCCCGGTAATACTCGTCCGACGTGATCGCCCGGTACTCCCGCTGGACGGTGCGCCCGCACGGCGTGTGGACCTTCCCGATGACCAGGACCATGAGCGAGCCGTCGGTCAGGGGGAACGGCTGCATGATGAGCGCCTTGCCGAACGTGGGTCGGCCCACCACGAGCGCCCGGTCGTGGTCCTGGAGCGCTCCCGCCACGAGCTCGGCGGCGCTGGCGGTCCCCTCGTTCACGAGGACGACCACCGGGTACCCTCGCTCCGACCGCCAGAACGAGCGTCGCACGCGCCCCGTGTCGACCACTTCCTCCTTGCGGCCCGTGGTCGTGTACACGATCGCGCCCCGCGGCAGGAACGCGCCGGCGGCGCTGGCAGCCTCCCGGACCAGGCCGCCGCCGTTGTCCCGCAGGTCAAGGACGAGGCCGGTCATCCCCCGGTCCTCGAGCCGGTCGAGGGCGTCGTCCAGGTCGGCCGCGACCTGCTCCGCCGCGAAGGTCGTCACCCGCACGTACCCGGTCACGGTGTCGAGCATCGCCACGGCCGTGACACCCCCCGTCGGGTCGACCCGCTCCCGGACCACCGTCCGGTCGACGCGGACCGTGGAGCCGTCCGTATGGAGGCGGCGGAAGGTCAGGACGACCTCACTGTCTTCCGGTCCGGCGAGCACGAGGTCCAGCTCCCGGGCCGTGGCGGCCCGTACCGGCTCCCCGTCGATGGCCACGAGCTCATCGCCCGGGACGATCCCGGCGGCCACCGCCCGGGAGCCCGGCGCCACAGAGACCACCACGGGCGTCCCGCCCACGTACCGGAACGCCAGCGGGACCGGCACCAGGTCGCCTTCCCGGAGCGCGCGCTCCCGGTCCGGGGAGAGACGGGCCGCCGGGATGACATAGGAATGGGGGTCCGCCGCCCGGACCATCGCCTCGATGGCCTCCATGAAGAGCACGTGGGTGTCCACCGTGTCCGGGTGGTTGACCCGGATCTGGTTCAGCACCTGGCTGAACAGCTGGAGGTCCTCGTAGACCGTCCGCTCCCGCACGACCTCCTGGGCCGCCAGCCCCGACGCGACGGCCGCCAGCAGCAGGAGCCCGAGGGCGGAGCCCCGGCCCCGCACCGTAAGCCGGCGACGACGGCTCACGGCGAGCCCCCGGCCGCGGCCGTCCCAGTCGCCAGCGCCTCCTCCAGCTCCTGCAGCCGGGCCCTCGCCTCCGGCAGTCCGCTCTCATCGTGCGCTGCCCGCTCCAGGAAGAGCCGGTAGGCCGCGACGGCCGGTCCCGGCCGGTCCTGGCGGTCCAGCACGCGGGCCAGACGGACGCACGGCGCGGCGAACAGCGGCTCGACCTCGGTCACGTGGCGGAACGTGGCCTCCGCTTCCGCCAGCTGGCCGGTGGCCTCGAGCAGCCGACCGTAGCTCATGAGCACCGACGCCTCGTCGGGCGCGATCTCCGCCGCGAGCCGCATCTCGCTGACGGCCGTCATGGTATCGCCCGCGGCCAGCGCGAGCTCGGCGAGGCGGACGTGGGCCGGGTGGTAGGAGAGGTCCTCCTGGAGCGCTTCGGCGTAGGCGTCCCGGGCCGCGCTCCGGTCCCCCAAATCTTCGTGCACCAGCCCGATCGCGTGCAGGTACATCGCCTTGGAATAGTAGACCCGCTGCAGCTCATCTTCGTCCTGCTCGCGGAGCTCGGCGATGGCCATCCGCAGGTGCTCGATGGCCGCCTCGTGCCGGCCGGACCGGAAGAGCACCGTGGCCCTGCGGGCGAGCAGGTCGATGTCGTCGGGGTCATCCTCGAGAGCGCTGCCGTAGTGGGCCGCGGCCTGGCGGAACCGCCCCTCGCCGTGCGCGAGCATGCCCTTGAACCGATCGCTCGCCCGCTGGGCGTATTGCTCGACCGCGTTCCCGACGGCCATCTCGATCTCGCCCACCGGCGCGCCCGGGTACTCCCGCTGCAGCCGCATGATCAGCTCGAGCCGCCACAGCTCCTTCAGCGCCCGCGCATCCAGCCGACGGTCCAGGAACGGGTTCAGCTTCAGGGCCCGCAGGTACAGCGAGTCCAGCTGCTGCACGTACGGGTTCCGCAGCGCGCGCCTGGACCCGGACAGATATTCGCCGAACAGGTAGTCATCCACGAGGAACAGCGCGAGGCGCCGGGCGAAGATCGGCGTGGCCCACGTCGGGTCCCGCCGCATCGCCCAGTAGAAGGCCTCCGCCGCCTCCCCTGGCGAATCCTCGAAGATCCGCTCGCCGTGACGGAAGTAGTCCCACGCGCTCGGGTTCTCGATCCCGCCCGGCAGCGCCAGCGGCTCGGCCGGCACCGGCATCTCGGTCGGGGTCGTCGCGCACCCCGCCACGGCGAGTACGAAGAAGAGGGGAGTCCATCGTGATCGGTACATGGGCAGCCTCCGGTTGCGTACTGTACGGAGTCGTCTCGGCCCGGCGATCGCGTCTTCACCCCCGGGCAGGATAGGGGGTTCCCTGCATCCTATCTTGAGAGGAACTGCATTACAAGATCGCTATTCCTCGACCCGCCGGAGGTGGGGCTCGCGTCGAGCTCACGGAGCCGCTCCTCGGCCTCCGCGAGCCCTTCCTCCTCGGCGTGCGCCCGGTCCACGAAAGCCCGGTACGCGGCGGCGGCCGCTGCGCTGCGGTTCCTACGGTCCAGGACGCGGGCGAGGCGTCCGTACGGAGCCGCGAAGAGCGGCTCGATCTCCGTGAGGTGTCGGAAGGTCCGCTCGGCCTCCTCCAGGTCGCCGACCGCTTCGAGGAGACGACCGTACCCCAGCAGCGCGGTGGCTTCGTCGGGTGCGATCTCCGCGGCCAGCCGCATCTCGCTCACCGCCGTGAGCGTGTCCTGCACCGCCAGCGCCATCTCCGCCAGCCGGACGTGGGCGGGCCAGTACGCCAGGTCCTCCTGGAGCGCCTCGGAATACGCGCTGCGCGCCGCGCCCCAGTCCGTTCGAGCTTCCTGGATGAGCCCGATCGCGTGCAGCAGGACCGCCTTGGAGCGGTAGACCGGCTGGAGCTCGTTCTCATCCCGCTCCCGCAGCTGGTCGATGGCCATGCGCAGGTGGCGGATGGCTTCCTCCGGGTTTCCGCTCCGGAACAGCGTCCGGCCCCGATCGGCGAGCAGGTCCACGTCACCGGGGCGCTCTCCCAGCGCGACCCCGTACAGTCGGGCCGCGTCCCGGTACCTCCCGCTGCCCTCGGCGAGAAGGGCCCTGAAGCGAGGGGGCCCGTGGCTCCGGAGACGCCGGAGCGCGTTCTGTGCGGCCCACTCCGCCGACCCCGGCCCGTACGAGGCGTTGATCCGCACACGGATCTGGTACC
>JAWVYT010000063.1:0-8630 GCA_033722595.1 Longimicrobiales bacterium | reverse complement strand
GTGTCGTCCACCTCCAGGATCTCCGCCTTCTGGTCCAGGACCAGGCGGAGCGCCCGCCGCACGGAGACGATGGTCAGAGGCTCGTACGACGCGTTGAGTGCCAGACAACCCATGGTCGTGGTCCACCCTCCTGCCTCGCGTACCGATGCACCGCCGCCGGCATCGCCACCCAGGGAGTCCAATGGTGAGCACGGCCGCGGATGACCGCCCTATAGTCTAGCCGGTTCCCTAGAGAAGCGCTACGGGGTCCCGGTCGATGATGATGCGGATCGGGCCGCTCCCGGTCCCGTACTCGGCGTAGAGGGCCGTGCACACCGCACCCAGGCGCCGGGCGCTCGGGCTCCGGAGCAGCAGGTGCCAGCGCCAGCGGTCCCGGATCCGGTCGATGGCGCACGGGGCCGGCCCCAGCAGGCTCACGCCGCTGCCGAGCCGCCGGATCGCCCGGGCGGTCCACCCGGCCACCGACTCCGCCGCCTCCTGGACCTGGACCTCCTCCGTCCCGCTGACGACGACGTTGGCCAGGCGCGTGTGCGGCGGGTAGCCCGGCTCGGCCCGCTCCTCCAGCTCCCGCTCGGCGAAGCCGACGTAATCGTGCTCCAGCGCGCGCCGGATGGCGTAGTGGCCGGGCAGCGCCGTCTGGATCAGCACCTCGCCGGGCCGGTCGCCCCGCCCCGCGCGACCCGCGACCTGGGTCAGGAGCTGGAACGTGCGCTCTCCCGCCCGGAAGTCGGGCAGGTTCATCCCGACATCGGCGTTGATGACCCCAACCAGGGTGACGTCGGGGAAGTCGAGCCCCTTGGCGATCATCTGGGTGCCCAACAGGATGTCGACCTCCCGGCGGCCCACGCGGCCGAGGATCTCGTGGTGCGCCCACTTCCCGGACGTGGTGTCCACGTCCATCCGCGCCACGCGGGCCTCGGGGAACGTCTCGGTGACGATCCGCTCCACCTGCTCCGTCCCGAGCCCCCGGAACGAGAGGTTCTCCGCGCCGCACTCCGTGCACCGGGTCGGTCGGGCCTCCTCGTGGAAGCAGTAGTGGCAGATCAGCCGCTTGCGGGTCCGGTGGTAGGTCAGCGAGACGTTGCACCGGCCGCACTGCCAGACGTGCCCGCACTCCCGACACTGGACGAAGCTGGCGTAGCCCCGCCGGTTCAGCAGCAGGATGGCCTGCTCCTCCCGGTGCAGCCGGTCCCGGATCCCGGCCTCCAGCCGGGGCGAGAGAACGCGAGCCTGCCACGAGCGGTCCGGGCCCGCGGAACCCAGACCGGCTCCGCCCGGAGCGTCGCCCCCGCCCGTTCGTCGGGTCCGAAGGTCGACGACCTCCACGTCGGGGAGTGGCCGGCCCTCGACCCGGTCCGGGAGCTCCAGCAGCGCGAACTTGCCCTTTCCCACGTTGGCCCAGCTCTCGAGCGCCGGCGTGGCGCTGCCCAGCAGGCAGACGGCGCCGGCCATGCGGGCCCGGATGATGGCCACCTCCCGGGCGTGGTACCGCGGGGCCTCGCCTTGCTTGTAGCTGGACTCGTGCTCCTCGTCCACGACGATGGCGCCCAGATCACGGACCGGCGCGAAGATGGCGGACCGTGCGCCGACCGCGATCCGCCGGTCGCCGTCCCGGAGCGAGCGCCAGGCGTCGTAGCGCTCGCCCTCGGACAGCGCGGAGTGGAGGACCGCCACGTCGTCGCCGAACCGGGACCGGAAGCGGTCCACCGTCTGGGGCGTGAGGGCGATCTCGGGCACGAGCACGATCGCGCCCCGGCCCTGCTCCGCGACCACACGGCTCAGCAGCTCCACGTAGACCCGGGTCTTCCCCGACCCGGTCACGCCCCGCAGCAGGAACGTCCCTCCATCGCCGGTGGCCGCGTCCAGCAGCGGCTCCAGCGCCGCCTCCTGCGCGGCCGTGAGCGGCGGGAGCGGGCCCGTCCGGGTCGGGATCCCGGCGAACGGGTCCCGCTCCACCACCTCCTCGACGATCTCGGCCACGTCGCGCTCGACCAGCCCGTTGATGACCGCGTACGAGAACCCCTGGTCCGTGAGCTGCGGGACGGGCACGGCGCCGCCCGCGGCCTCGACGTGCTCGAAGCACTCCCGTTGGCGGTACGCCCGACCAAAGACCTCATCACGCAGCGTGAGGCTCGCCAGCTCGGTGGTGAGCCGGAGCACCCGCCGGGTCTTGTCCGGCTCCGCCCCGGCGTCGGCCATGGGGTTGGGCAGCGCCGTCCGCAGCACCAGCCCCTGGGACGACAGGTAGTAGTTCGCGACCCACTTCGACAGCCGCAGCAGGTGGGCGTCGGCGCTGGGCCGCTCCTCCAGCACGCGGCGGACCCGCTTGATCTGCGTCGTTTCGGGCTCCCCGCGGGTCGGACCCGTCACCCACCCGACGAGCCGTCGGGGCCCGAACGAAACCTCGACCCGGGTGCCGGGCTGCACCGGCCGGTCGATCCGGTAGGTGAAGGTCCGGGGCATGGGCAGCGGCAGCGCCACCTCGATCAGCATCGCGGCCTCGCCGATGCCCGTGTCCCGGTCCGGGTGCCCATGCGCCGGCGCGCCACCGCCCTACGGCAGCAGCGTGAAGATCTCCTGCTGCGGCTCCGGCGTGGTGACCTCGGGGCCGTCGTCCGACATGTACACGTCGATCTCGGTCCGCAGGCCGACCTCGCCGGGGACGTAGATTCCGGGCTCGATGCTGAACCCCACACCGGGGATCAGCGTCCGGGTCTCGTGCGTCTCCAGGTTGTCGATGTTCGGCCCCATCCCGTGCACGTCCTGGTCGATGGAGTGACCGGTCCGGTGGATGAAGTACTCGCCGAACCCGCGCTCCTCGACGACGTCGCGGGTCACGTCGTCGGCCTCCCAGCCCTGCACCTCGCGGCCCGCCGCCCACTCCTCCTCCAGGAAGGACACGGCGGCGTCGCGGGCGTCGCGGATCGCCTCCCAGTATCGCTGCACGTCCTCGGGCACCGCGCTCCCCAGGTAGCCCATCCACGTCTGGTCGGCGTAGACGGCGTCATCCGACTCCCGGGACCACAGGTCGATGAGGAGGACGTCGCCCTCCTTCACCGCGGCGCCCTCGGGGCCGTTCTCGTAGTGCGGGTTCGCCGCGTTCTCGCCGATGGCCACGATGGCGTCCGGGCCCGTCCCCACGCCCCGCTCCTCCAACCTCGCCAGGAGCCACTGGTGCAGCTCGCCCTCCGTGATGCGGCGACCCGCGCCGACGGCGTCCGCCGCCCGCTCGAACGTCTCCCGGGCCACCTCCGCCAGCACCTCTGCCGCCCGCCGATGGGACGCCAGCCCTTCCTCCGTCCAGCGCGCGTAGAAGTGGGTGATGAGGTCCGCGGACGAGGCCAGCTCGGCGCCGGCCTTCCGGAGCAGCTGCGCCACGCCGGCCGGGATCATGTCCACGGCCGGGACGGCGTCGTTCTCGGAGATCTCCGTGGCGACCGTCTTCCCGCCCACGAGCTCCGACAGCCGTTCGTCGAGCGCCTTCCACCCCACGTAGACCTCCTTCCGCCACGGCCACGCCGCCCACGGCGTGGTCTCGATGCCGTGCATCAGGATCGTGGGCTCGCCGCTGGCCGGGACCAGGACGAAGTAGCGCCGCGTCAGCTCGCCGACGCCCAGCAGCTTTTCCGCCACGGGGTTCCGTGCGTGCAGGTCGTACAGCACCCACCCGTCCAGCCCGTACCCCTTGAGCGCCGCCTGGATCTCATCCAGCCGGGCCTTCAGCTTCCCGAAGTCACTCGTCGTGCTCTTCACCCCGTCCCTCCGATATCGGTTCGGCCCGGCGAGTGCCCTTGATCAGGGTCACGCCCAGAACCCGCTCCTCTTCCAGGAGTCGTCTCAGCTCCCGCTCCCTCGACATCAGCGCCCGTACACCCTTCCACCCCCAGCGCCGCCACGCCCGGGGGAGGAGCCGCAGCTTGCCGGGCAGCGTGAACAGCTCCGCGAGCCCGCCCAGGACCGACGGCCGGCTCCGGCTCGTCGCCGAGTCCGACCAGTCCTCGACGTGGAGGTCCTCGATCCCCGCGTCCCGGAGCCGCTGCTTCCACTCCACGAGCATCCGCGGCCGGACCCCCAGGTGCTCCACGAGGTCCCGACGGCGGCCGTCGTCCACGGCCCGCAGCCAGACGAGCTGGATCAGCACCACCGTCCCGCCGGGCTTCGTGACCCGGACGATCTCCCGGACGGCCGCGTCCGGGTCCCGGGCAGCGCCCAGCTCGATCTCGCCCAGTGCGACATCGAAGACGTCGTCCTGGTACGGCAGCTCGTCCAGGGGCGCCTGCTCGAAGTGGAGCCGGCCCACCAGCCCCGCCGCCTTGGCGCGGTTCGTGGCCATGGCCGCCATGACGGGGTCCGGGTCCGCTCCGGCCCCGCCCGCGCCCGTGGACTCCGCGACGAAGAGCGCGCTCCGGCCCCGACCGCACGGGACGATCAGGAACTCGGAGCCCTCGGACAGATCCAGCAGACGGAGGATGGAGCGGTACAGCGCCTCGCCGCCCGGCGGGAACGACAGGCGGGTGCTCAGCCGCGTCAGACCCACCGCAGACGGGCTGTGTGAGTCCAGCGCGCCCCGCTTCAGCTCTGGCATGGCCGCAATGTGCCGGGACCGCTGCGCCCGGTCAATCGGAGCCGGGCGTCAGTCCGGCCAGGGCCCGGACCACCTGGGCCGCGCCGTCCGCGGCCCGGTGCGGCACGTACCCGCCCTCGAGCACGACCACCACGCGACCCTCGGCCGTCTCCGCCCGATCCATCAGCAGGCGGGTCATCCCGTGCAGGTCGACGGGCTCCAGGTTCAGCCCCCCCAGCGGGTCACCGGCCAGGCAGTCGAAGCCCGCGGAGACCAGGACGAGCTCCGGCCGGAATGCCTCCAGCGTTTCCGACACCGTCCGCCGGTACGTATCGAGGTAGTAGTCGCGCTCCACGCCGTGGGGGAACGGCACGTTGCGGGTCGTCCCCTCCCCCCCACCCCGGCCGCGCTCGTCCGATCGTCCGGTGCCGGGGTAGTGGCCGCTCAGGTGGAACGAGAGGTAGAAGACCGAAGGATCCTCGCAGAAGATGTCCTGGGTCCCGTTCCCGTGGTGCACGTCCCAGTCCACGATCAGGACCCGGTCCAGGCCCTGCTCCTCCCGTGCCCAGCGGGCGGCCACGGCCACGTTGTTGAAGAGGCAGAACCCCATGGCCCGGCTCGGCGTGGCGTGATGACCCGGCGGCCGGGTCAGCCCGAACGCCGTGGCCGCATCGCCGTCCAGTACCAGCCGCGTGGCGTCGATGGCGATCCCCACGGCCGCGAGCGCCGCCTCCCATGACGCGCCGGACACGATCGTGTCCGGCGTGTGCGCGATCGGCTGGTCTGCGGACTCCGCACGCTCCACGGCGCTCCGGACCGTGGCCACGTGCCCTTCGTCGTGGACGCGGAGGACCTCCGACTCGTCCGCGGGCTCCGCCTCGACCTGCGTCCAGCGGTCCAGGAGCTCCGGCGTCTCCCGATGGATCCCGCGGGTGATGGCCGGCAGCCGGCCCTGGTGCTCCGGGTGGTTCCACCCGGTGTCGTGGAGGGCGCACGCCGGGTGGGAGACCAGCGCGACGGCGGCCGGTCCCCGGGTCGTCCCGGGCTCGGGCTCGGTCAACGGCTCCCCGCCTCCTCCACGGCCGCCTCGGCCGCCTGCACCATCGCGGCCACGTCGGCCAGCAGTGCGGGCGCGTCGTAGACGATGCCGTCCTTGATCGTCCACCGCACGCCGCCCGCCCGCTGCACTTCGCCGGCCTCGTCCAGGCGCAGCGTGCCGGTGCCGTAGAGCACCTTGAAATCCTCGATCGGGTTGAGCGGCACGATGACCAGGTCGGCCAGCCGTCCCTCCTCGACGACGCCGAACTCGGGCGTCCGGCCCTTCGGCTCCATGAGCGTCTCCGCGCCCCACAAGGTGGCGCTTCGGACCACCTCCAGCGGGTGGAACCCGGCCTCCTGCAGGAGCTCGAGCTCTCGGATGTAGCCGAACCCGTAGAGCTTGTAGATGAAGCCGGAGTCGCTCCCCGTCGTCACCTTCCCGCCCCGGTTCTTGTACTCGTTCAGGAACCGCATCCAGAGCCGGAAGTTGTTCTTCCACTCGATCTCGTCCTGGGTGGTCCACGCGAACCAGTAGCTGCCGTGGCTGGTCCGGCTCGGCTTGTAGAACTCCCGCAGGCTCGGGAGGGTGTAGGTGTCGTGCCACTCGGCCTCCCGGGCCCGCATCACGTCCCGGCTGGCCTCGTAGATCGTGAGCGTCGGGTCGATCACGAAGTCCAGCGCCAGCAGCTCCTCCATCACGGCGTTCCACCGCTCGCTGCCGGGCTCCGCCGCCTGCTTCCACAGCCGACCCGCCTGCCCGAACCGGTGGTACTCGTCGTTGTAATTGTACTCGAACGGATAGTCCTGGATGGTGCGGTCGTCGAACAGCGCCTCCGGCAGTCCGTACCAGTGCTCCATGGAGCCCAGCCCCAGCCGCGCGGCGTCCAGCACGTCCATCCGGGCCACGCCCATCTGCCCCAGGTGCGCCTGTGTGCCCAGCCCGTGCCGCTGCGCCTCGTCGATCAGCGCCGACATGATCGGCGGCGGGTAGCTGCCGAGCTTGAGGCCGTCCACCCCGCGACGGGCCGCCCACCGGACCCACGCCCTGGCCTGCTCCGGGCTGTCGATGGAGCCGCCGTCCCACCCCCGGCCGGGCCGGGCGTACACGAAGATCCGGGGCGCCGCGATCGCGTTCGACGCGCTCCGCTCCCGCTCCTCCAGCGTCCAGTCGATCCCGTTCCCCGACCCCGGGTCCCGGATCGTGGTGACGCCGTGGGCGAGCCACAGCTTGTGGACGTACTCCGCGGGCGTGCCCTGGGCGCTCCCGCCCTGGTGGGCGTGGAGGTCCACGAAGCCGGGCAGCACGTACATGCCGTGGGCGTCGATCTCACGGGTCGCACCCGCCGGCCGGCCGTCGTCATCGATGGGGAGCCCCGGCGTGCCCACGCTCCGGATCTCCGCGATCCGGCTGCCCTCGATCACGATGTCCATGGGCCCGACCGGCGGCGCGCCCGTCCCGTCCACCACGGTCACGCCCCGGATGATCAGCCGCTCGAACGGACCCTCGCCGTCCGTCCGGTCCGGGGAGTGGGCCACGCCGCCCTCCTGGCCGACGGCCGCCGAAGGGACGCCCAGCAGCAGCGCCAGGATCGCCGCCGCGACGGTCTCGCTCCGAACCCACCGGTGTCTTCCCATGCAGCACCCTGCTACCAGGTTCACGATGCTCACTCAGTACCGTCGGAACAGCTCCAGGAGCCCGGCGGGATCCGACGTGACGTGGAGCCCCACCATGAGGAGGATCCGGGCCTTCTGTGGCGTCAGCGAGTCGGCGCCGAACCGGATCCCCTCACCGGGCTCCCAATCGTCGGCCATGGCCCGCCCGGCACCGCCGACCGGCACCCGGCCGCCCATCGTACGGCTGCTCGCGACCACGTGCACGCCGGCCTCCAGCGCCCGCGTCATCGCCTCCCACTGGCCCGGCGTCGCCCCGCCCCGGCCGACGGCCGCGAACACGAGCCCGGCAGCGCCGGCCTCCACGGCGGCGTCCACGAGCGCGCCGTCGGCGCCGGCGTAGCTGTAGATGATGTCCACCCGGGGCAGCGACTCCACGGAGTCCGGGTCCAGCAGCGGCGCCGGGCGGCCGCCCGGCGGCTCGACGAGCGCCACGGTGTCCGGGTCCATGACTGCCAGCGGGCCCCGGCGGCCCGCGTCGAAGGCATTGACCCGGCTCGTGTTCGTCTTCGTCGCCTCGCGGGCCGGCAGCACCAGGTCGTTCATCACCACCGTTACGCCCCGCCCCCGGGCCCCGGGGTGCGCGACCCAGCGGACGGCGTTGTAGAAGTTGGCCTCGCCGTCGCTCGAGAGCCGAGCGCTGTTCCGCATGGCGCCCACCACCGTCACGGGCCGATCCACGCCGAGCACGAGGTCCAGGAAGTACGCTGTCTCCTCCATGGTGTCGGTGCCGTGCGTGATCACGACGCCGGCGAGATCCGGCCACTCCCGGAACGCGGCCTTCACGTGCCGCGCCAGGTCGAGCCACAGCTCCGGCGTCATCCGGCCCGACGCGATGTTCGAGAACTGCTCCACCGTCAGCACCGCGACGGCGTCCAGCCCCGGCACCGACGCGACGATCTCCTCGCCGGTCAGCCGCTCGCCGTCATCCGTATTCGAGATCGTGCCGCCGGTCGCGATCAGGTGGACGTGGGGGAGCGCCGGATCGGCGCCGCCGGTGTCCGGCGTGGCCGGCGCCGCCCGAGCCGTCGATCCCGGTGCGGAAGCGACCGCCGTCTTCGGTCCCGGGTCGGGCCCGTCGGCCGGGGCGGGACCGGCCCCGCCGGCGCAGGCGGCCGCGGCCAGCGCCCCGCAGAGGAGCGTCGTGGCCCGAACGATCGTGGCCCTCACGTCTCCACCGGCTCCGCGCGCCTCGCCGCGTCCTCGTAGCGCTCCTGGAGGCTCATGACCTCCCGCTTCCGCCGCGTCAGCGCGATGACCGCGTCGGCCGCAGCGCTGGCCGCCGACATCGTGGTGCAGTACGGCACGTCGTACGCGATGGCCGTGCGCCGCATGGCGTAGTCGTCGTACTGCGACT